>JBGSIY010000400.1:0-6010 GCA_041742275.1 Pirellulaceae bacterium
TATGAGCGAATGGTCGCACGCATCTCAAGCGAAATGGGACTGGAAGAAAGCTCATGAAAACTACTCTGACGTTGCAGTCACTGCTGAACGAACAGCAGCGTCGATGGACGGCAGGCGAGCGGCCGACTGTTGAACAATTACTGGACAATGCTGCTTCCGCACACTTCACGAATAACGATCGCCTGGATTTGATCTATAGCGAGATATTGCTGCGCGAACAAAAGGGTGAGCAATTCGACCCAGCCGACTATTTGGAACGGTTTCCTGATCTTGCCGAACCCCTTCGACTTCAGTTCGAAGTCCATTGCGGACTTGCCGGGCTGTCGGGCCTTTCGACAGCCGGCAGAGACGACACGCAACCTTTCAACGAAGGCCTCGACTCAGTTACAGACCTCCCCCCTGGCTATGAGCTGGTTGGTTTGTTGGGGCGAGGCGGGGCCGGTATGGTTTATCGCGCCTTGGACCGGCAATTGGGCCGCGAGGTAGCAATCAAGTTTTTGATGGCGGATGATCCGGATTCGCAACTTCGATTGCGTCGGGAAGCAGAATTACTGGCCAAAGTGCAGCATCCGGGTGTTGTTCAGGTCTTTGGTGTCGGCCAGCATCGCGGTAGAAACTGGATGGCCCAGGAATTTGTTTTAGGTGATTCGCTTCGCAAGCGACTTTCAGGAAAACCGTTACGACCGAAGATGGCCGCCGCTTTCATAGCGAAAACAGCTTCGGGTGTCGCCCAGATCCAAGCGGCTGGAATCGTTCATTGTGACCTTAGCCCAGGCAATATTTTAGTGTCTGATCCTCTCGGTGGTGAGTGCAGTGACGAACGATGGCTGCTGGAATCGACGCCCAAAGTTAGTGATTTCGGGCTGGCTCGCTGGCTGCACCTCGACCGTTCCGAGACAGGAAACATCGAAGGGACGCTACTATATTTGTCGCCTGAACAAGCCCTTGGCAGTCGCTCACAAATTTCACCGGCCACCGACGTTTATGGGCTCGGCGCCATTCTTTTCGAAATGCTCACCGGTCGCCCACCGTTTCTGGGACCGTCAGCCGCAGAACTGCTGGAACAAATTCTCAGGCAAGAACCGGTCTCGCCGCGCCAGTTGCGTTTGCAACTGGATCGGGATCTCGAAACCATTTGCCTGAAGTGTCTGGATAAAGAACCAGCTCGCCGCTATGTCAACGCTGCGGCATTGTCTGAAGATCTCGATCGTTATTGTCAACAGCGACCGATTCTCGCTAGGCCCATTGGATGGATCGGACGAACCAAACGCTGGACGATTCGAAACCGTGCTCTGGCCGGTTCGTTGGTCGCAATATTTCTGGTGCTGGTTGCTGGCATCGCAACGACTTCTACCGTTGCGAGGATCGCCCAGGCAAATGCTGCCAGTGCCCAGTCGGCAACGGGTCGCGCCGAACTGGAACGGAATCGGGCCAATAAGGAACGGGACCTTGCCCGAATCGAAAGAGACCGAGCCGACGCGAAAGCCGCCGAATCAGCACGATTGGCTTTTACGATCTATCAAATGTTGAACCAAGCGCAACCCAACCTAAGGGATGGCCCCTATTTGATGTCTGACTGGATCGAAGACAGCTTGAAAGATGAATCTTTTTTCGAAAACATGTCCCCGGAGTATGAAGGTTCACTTCGATTGAACTTGGCCAAAATGCTTCAACAACTGGATCGGCAACAGGAGTCGGTACCGCATTTTCGTCGGGCAATTGAATTGCTCGATCAAGCCGGCTTACACGTCGAGGCTGGCGAAGCGCGCCGGCAACTGGCAATTATTTTGTCCTCCCACACCGCTGGATGGGTTGAGCACCCCGAACGGTTTGCCGAGGCGGAAAAATTGCTTTGGGAAACCATTGAGTCAACACACAGTTCGCCAGAAATGCGCCAGTCTGCAACCAACCGTCTAGCCCAATGCCTGTTTCTTGCCGGAAAATCAGATCAGGCCGAAAAAGTGATTCGCGAGTTGTTGGCTGAATTGAAGTCGCTGGATCCACCCAATGAATATGGGAAGGCTGAAGCAACAAAATACTTGTGCTTTATCCTTTCGCGGACAGGCCGATCTGAACAAGCGGTACCAATGCTGCGAGAGATTCTTGCTCACCCGCCCAAAGAAATGTCTGCTTCTGCGATCGAAGAAGCTAGTTTTCAACTGGCCGAGAGTCTTGGCGGCTGCGATTCGAAGTATCATGCAGAAGCGATTGACCTCTATGAAAAAGCCCTTCGAGAGTTTCTGGCCCGATATCGTCGGCCGACTCATGCTGGAGTACTGAGGGTCTCCAGCGGATTAGCCATGTGTATGGTTCGTCTCGGTGGCCAACCCGGCCGGTTACTGAATGACCTGGAGCCACACTACTCAGATCTCCGTATTGACGACAACACCGGGCTTAATGCCGCACACGTCATCGCGTCCCTCCATCTGTGTCGTGCCCAAGTTGGCGAAGGGCCTGAGTCGTATCAAACGGCTCTCTCAGCCATTCGGCGAATTCTAAAACAGAAACCGATCGACGAAAATGCACTTTATATGCAACTGTTACTGGCCAAGGAAATGAGCAAACAAGGTCTCTCGGAACATGCATTGCCGCTCGTACTGGAGGTTCAAACTCTGGTTTCGTCTCCGGATGCTCCGGAAGCAACCCATTATTTGCGACTGGGGTCGCTTCAGACCCTGTACGGAATTTACATGATCCTGGGAAATGGAAAGGAAGCAGAAGCAATCCGGGCACAGATTCCCAATGCTGTTCCACAACTCCCGGAACACTTGATCCACCCCTCATTGCGAAAAGTCACTGAAGACCAACAACAGTCGGAAAACTCCACTCCAGCAGACCTCGGCAAGTAACGCGTATTTTTGAGGCGTTAATTTCTTTTTTTGGTTCGATTTTGTCCGGTTGCCGACCGGTTTGCGATGCTCTTACAACGAATTCGTTTTGTTTCGCATCTGTCAAATATATACGGCGGATATCAAAGCTGATATTTCAATGGAGAAAGTTTCGCATGTCAATTTCATTAAAGCCATTCAAGTTCGCGTTTTGTTTTTCCGCCATTTTCTTGCCACTTTCGTTTGCCGCCGCCCTGCCATCGAGCGGCCAAGACGTGACACCGATTAAGTTAAACGCGGATGCTTCCCCTGTGACTCAATCGGTTCGTTCAAACAAGGCCACAGAGAGCGAGTTGGTACCCGAAGCTGTCGAAGCGATTGAGTGGCTGAATGAAAATTTCGGCAAACGGGTTCAAAGAGAAAATCTTGACTGGTTGGCGAGTGCCTTCGGCGATATTCAACTTGACGACGAGCAGTTCTTTTTGCTCGGCAAGAGAGCCTTTGGCTTGAAACGGGACGAGTTGATACAGGCAATTCACGATGCCTCCAAGAGAAACGAAAACCTTGAATTTGTTGTCGGCAGCGTTTTCACGTCCGACCAACAGCCAACTTTGGTTTGTCTGCGCGATGGCGATTTTTTGGTGGTACCCCTGGTTGAACGTTACTGCGATTTGATGGGCTTGCGTCGTCAAGACATATCAATTGTCGAGCGCCGCCAGCGATTCCGGAACTATGAACCAATGTTGACGCTAGGGGATCTTCAGGCTTCGAATAGTGGAACGACGGGGCAGGGGAAAATGTCGCTCGAACTGACGTTTGAAGCAAACATTGATACGCGTCCTGAAACTGACAAACTGCTGTTTGCCACCGAATTCTGGCAAGGCGAAAAATACCTAACGTCCTTGGTTCAGATGGACTCACCGAAGGAAGGTCACAACAAATTGACAGGCGCTACGATCCAGGTGGAGTTTGACGATGGCGAATTGGAACCGGGCAAACCAGTCCTGGTGTTTGTTACGGCAATTCAGTCAACGGAATCACCTGTCGCTGACTTCCCAGGCAATACAACAAGAATCAGCAATTCCCTGGTGCGGGTGCTGGAAGTCTCTGGAAAATAGCCGACCGTAGCCGTCAGGTATCGAACCGGTCCGGAATGTCTTTGGAGAAAAGTTTCCAAAGTTCCGGAACGGTATTTTTGCATTGACACGCAATTTTTCCGACTTCTTTTTTCTCGCGCTGTGGCCGGTCTCCCGACCGTGCCACCATTGCGTTTCTTGACGCCAATTTTTTTCGCAAGTTGTCCGGATAGACCCCGGACAACGATGCTCTTCTGGTGATTCAACGCCGAATCGTTTTTGTCGCCAAAACAGTGCAGCGAAAAATTGATCCAAAAACCAATCGAGAGGTTCAGTCATGTCCGTAACATCCAGTTCAATTCATGTTGTGATTTGTTTTGTGGCCGCCGCAATTCCGTTTTCAATCGCGTCGGCAATACAGTTACAAAACCAGGCATTGATTCCTGCGCGGCCAGTCGTAGTACAGCCCCATTGGAGTTTGACAGTTCCAACCGTGGCACCTTCAGGTTTTGACGAACCCGTCGAAAGTGGCTTGTTTCCGGAGTCGATTGAGGCGATCGAATGGTTGAACAAGAATTTTGGTACTCGTGTGGAAGGAAATGATATCGATCGCTGGCTTTCAAAAGACCTGGACGCAGCGCAGCGACGTGCGATTTCAACAAAAAGATTTGCTGAGGCACGGGAGGCTCTCATCGCGGAAGTGCGTGAGGCTTCATCGAAAAATGAAAACATGGAAATGTTTGTCGGCAGCCTTTTTTCTTCCGAACAAACTCCGGTGCTGATCTGCCTGCGCGACGGTGAGCTATTTGTAATTCCCGTAAACGATCGTTACTGCGAACTCAGAAATCTTGGCCCCGAGCGACTTTCGGTTGTCTCACGGCGGGAGCGTTTCAAGACTCTTCAGCCCACGTTGACTCTTTCCGGTCTGCAGGTTGAAGGAGGAAAATCTTCAGAGGACGGTTCAATCATCCTAAACGTCACCTTTGATGCAACTATCGACCATCCATTGAACTGCGACATACTGGAATTGGCAATTGACTTTCAACAAGGGAGATCATGCGGGACAAGCATCAGGCGTCTGGAGATCCCCGAAGACACTTCAGGAAACGAATTGGGCGTTCGAACCCAGGTCGAATTCCAGGAAGGCGAGCTGGATCCCGCTCAACCCGTCCTCGTGTTCGTGACGGCAATTCGAAGCCAAGGTTCATCTGACGATGAAATTCTGAAAAACAGCACTCGAATCAGCAACTCGGTACGAATGGTGCTTATGGTTTCAACAGAGGAATAGTGAACCAGACCGGTTAAAGAGAATCCATGACGTGATTGTTGCGTCGAAGGTGCCTTTCCGCTGTTCGGGAACGGTTGCTGCAAACAATCCGATTTCGTTGCGACATCCGCAAGCCATACGACTTACCAGATTGTGGCAATTAAAAAAAGCCACAACAGGCAATAAAGCAAGTCGAATGTTGTTCATCAATCGCAGTCGATCGTTGTAGATTTTCATTTGGCCGGGACGACCAGATTGAAGACTGAAATGTAACGTTTTTTCTCGGACTTGTCGCCCACGTCTGGAAATCAGTTTTGGATGAATTCACACAGGCAAGTCGCATTCATTGGTGAGTCTCGAAGTGATGCTGGGCAAACAACGAGTGCAACTTAACTGGCTGCGGATGATACCCTCATCTGATTTCAACCGCGTCGTTTCCGTTGCATTTGGGCGAAGCTGAGACGTTCGGTTTTGTTGGAGGTGGATTTGCCGCCGGTGCCTTCGAGGACTGCACCCAGGATTGAGGCGGCGACGGCGGAGCCGACTAGGCAGTCGAGCCAGTGGTTATCGGCGCGTTCGGGGCGGATTTTCCATTCGTCGACAGTTCGGCCGCGGCCTTCGGTTTTGATCCGGTACTCGGATGTGAGATGTTCGGCGAACATTCGGTGCTGTTCGGCCGCATCGCCGAACAGCGACAAACAACCGCGATCACCCATCGCGACCATCCATCGCGATTGCACGAAACTTTTCCAAAAATTCGTATCGTAAATCACGTGGCGGACGGCCCGTTTTCCTTTGACGTTGGGTATTCGCCAGTTGTGACCGATGCGGTCGCCTGG
>JBGSIY010000401.1:0-6060 GCA_041742275.1 Pirellulaceae bacterium
CCAGGCGACCGCATCGGTCACAACTGGCGAATACCCAACGTCAAAGGAAAACGGGCCGTCCGCCACGTGATTTACGATACGAATTTTTGGAAAAGTTTCGTGCAATCGCGATGGATGGTCGCGATGGGTGATCGCGGTTGTCTCTCGCTGTTAGGCGACTCGGCCGAACAGCATCGGATGTTCGCCGAGCACATCACTTCAGAATACCGCATAAAAACCGAAGGCCGCGGCCGAACCGTCGACGAATGGAAAATCCGCCCCGAACGCGCCGATAACCACTGGTTCGACTGCCTTGTGGGCACCGCCGTCGCCGCCTCCATCCAAGGCGTCGTCCTCGAAGGCGTCGGCGGGCAAACCGCAGCAGAAAAACGAGAACGACTCAGCTTCAAAGAAATGCAACGGAGGAAGCGATGATTTGTCCGCACATCCGTGTCTTGGGATTCGACAAAGCCACGTCCCCGACTACGTCAAGCTGGCCACAGAGGAGCGCGTTGTTCGAGAGAGTAACCGTTGACGCCACCTACCCCGCTCCTCTCTTTATACCAACAAAGAACCAGCACAAATCGCAGCGTTCCGTGCACCTTGCTTCAGCTCCTGCGGCGCAATCTACTGGCAAGTGACAACTGTTACTCTTGACAACCCTACAGGTGCGATTCGCCTGACTAAAGCGATCGTACTTTTTTCATGCTGTGAGCAAAAGTACGATCACAATTCGATCAGAAACTTTTTTAGCCATTTCAAGTACGACCCCAATTCGGCCAGCGACCATTCGATCTTTCCGCCAGATCGCAATTGCTTCTCCAGAATTCACAACAATTCGGTCAACACCCCTCAAAACAGACCTAAATCACTACAGTCATAATTCGGCCACAATTCGACCTGTAACATTAATTCACCCAGCGGTGCCGCTGGAATTTCAACCGAAGTTCGCCCGCGACTGGTCACCGCTTTCCTTTGGTAACATAATTCGTCGCGGCGGAAGTCATACTAGGAGGTCACTTGGAACCAGTTCTTCATTGGGCGAAAACACTCTAATTCCATGATGCGTAGCCAGGTTGGCAACCGCAACTGCCCACACGGATAATGCTTCGTCTTCTGTGTTTACAAACAATCCTTTCCCTTGAGATTGGCGTTTGTGTCCTCCGATCACGTTAGACAGACCTTTATTTGCGGCATCCGCGTTTTTCTGAAGCACCGCTGAAAAAACTTCAGCGTATCCGCCGAAGTCCTTATCTTCTGAGTCGCAACGAGCCTGCAAAGAAGCTACGACAGCTTGGGCTTTGCTCGCGCGCGTAACCACCGCGCAGAGCGCTCGCCCCAAAGAGTCATCGAATTCATGCACGTCCGGCCGAACCGGGGTCCGTGACACTCGGTTCGCGAGAGATTCGGCAGTTCCAAACTCTCCGGCAGCAAGCGCATTTAGGACATCTTTGTACCCAAGGATCGAGTTATATGAATTATCAATTGGCTCCCCGTCGTCGATTCTCTTAAAAATCTGTACGCGAATTTCTGCTGCCTCTTTGAGTTGCGATCGAAACTTCTCAACGTCTCGGTGAAGTACATACTCTGCAACCCCAAAGAAACGCAAATCACCAATTAGGGAAGCGGCGCATTTCCCCTGTCGATCCTTTTCCGCGTCACTGAAATTCTTTCTCAGCAACTGGCGATTTTCGCTGCGAATCTGAAAAAGCATTGGAAGACGAGTTTTAACTCCGGCCATACCTTCAACCTCAATGATTACTGAACCGTAGAATTCCGCTTGAATTAAGGACCGCCCCTTTTGCCCGAATCAAGTGCCTGTTTGCGTCGAGCAACATTCCGGTTCGTACTACCGATAGATCATCGCTATTAAGCATCCTCTGAATGTTGCCGTCAATCCAAGTTGACGACAGTTGCTGTCCCATGGTCTTTGTATTTCTAAGCCTCAACACACCGTCTGAAGCGTACTTCGATTCGGTGATAATAATATCCGCGACAGATCCATCCGCGCCGCGTTTTACCCAAGCTCCATCGAATCCATTGTTGCTTGGCAAACGAGATGGAAGTTCGTCGTAACCGGCCCGGCGCAATGTGAAGTTGGTGCGCAATTCACCTATAGCCCCCTTCATTTCGTTTGAAAACCTACTCGTTCCAACTCGCTTTGAATTGGCTCGCAGAAGACTTTCAATAGGTGTCCCTGCATTATTTGAGGTAAGTTTCCCTCTCAGGAAGCCGTTAGTATAACCTCCGACGGCACCGTGAGCGAGGCCGCTAAGGGCTCCGTGACTGATGTTGCTGAGGGTATCAGACCAAGAGGCACCGTTGATCAGGCTGCTCGTTGCGCCGATTCCGGCACCCAATACCAACCCCGAACCCGCACCAATCGCAGCGTTCCGTGCACCCTGCTTGAGCCCATTCTCGATGGAACCCTTCGCGAACGCATTCCTCGCCGAATCGACCGTCTCACGCGCAACCTTTGAAACCCCAGTTCCAACACTCTTAACTCCAGACTTAAGCCCATGTGCCGCAGTCGCGGTGTACGCCCCTTTCCCAATCTTGAGGGCATCGCCCGCGTAAGGCAACACCGCTCCCGCAGCGGAAATCGCGGCCAATGTCAATCGACCTTCGGTGAGGTACCAAATCGCATTCGCCCCGTCGGCAATTCCAAACGGATCAATCACGCCGATTGCATCCAAAACCGAATGTCCTAACTCGTTGTAGTCGCTCCAAGTAAGGGTTGCATCTTTCGCAAAATAGTTCAGCCCCGAAAACATCGGGCGAATCGTCCCTGTCGGCGAACCGCCTGACTTTTGGTAAAGATTCGTTGAACCGGTTGCCAATGCGTCATGACTTTCAGTCAAGAAATGCTGTCCACCGGGCGAAAATGGACGATTTCCCGAAAAATATAAACGAGAAAATTCCTCGTAGTCGAATCCATTAAACAGCGAGGCAACTTCTATTATGTCAGAGCTGTCCGAAACCTTGGGACGACCATCAACATAGTAGTTTAGCCTTTGTTCGTGAGATTGGTGATTTGGATCATGGTAGCTAGTCCACGTAAATTCCGCTTTCCCTTGCTCATTGGGAATGACGGCATAGACACGGTCAGCGGCCAACGCACCTTCCGAATTTCCGAATTTTTGGATCGCCACGAGTTGGCCAGATGGATCATAAACATTCCCAGCATCTAACGAGCCGTTATTTCCATTGATCGTAAGGAGTCTTCGCCCCTTATCCGTGACATAGTGCCGAGACTCGTTAATGGTCACACCACTTGAAGTCGCAGTGCGTTCCGCCGCTAATAATCCGTCGTAAACGTCGTATTTCAACACGACTGATTCTTGACTCGTATTCCATGTCGTGCCATTGAAGACGTCTCGTATCTCGTTGACTTGCATGAGCAGGTTTGATCGCCCCCACACGTAGTCGACTTCGGCAAATTTGAAGTGGAACGAATAGCCCTTAATCGCGGGAATTGAATCTACCGCGTCCCAGCCACCTGAGGTGTTTTCTGACTCAATTTGGAAAATCAGATTTCCGTCATTGGCCATCGTGGGCGCCAGGGTAAAGTCTACGACGTATCCATAGTCGTCGGTTTTACGCCAAGTCATCGAAATCGAATTCGAAACTTGGTCACCGAGCATCTTATAAGCACCAACTGTCGTTTCTTGATAAATGGCGACTCTCAGCAGGGTCGATGAATCAACAAGTGAGTCCAATACAGCCGATTTTCCAAGCGTTAAAGCGTAAATTCCCGCTTTCAATATGGGCGGAGCGGTTGTTGAAACGCCAGACAACAAGCGATATCCATCATGCTGAACCACGTGAGTGGCAGGCTCAATGGAGTCAAGTTTTTTCAATGACTTTTGAGATTCAAATTCTTGGTATCGAAACTCGGAAAGCACATTTCCTTCATTGTCGTAAGCCATCGGCTGAGATAGGAAATTCCCCGCACCACGACCATAGTTGCCGATAGACGCCCCCGAAGTCGTCGGACGATTGACGTCATCAAGGTCAAAATCGTTCGTTTCAATTAATGACTTTTGCCAGATTTCAGCGTTTTCATCCCAGTAAGAATTCTCGCTTAGGGCAAGGCGATTGAGCAAATCATAACGTTTTTCATGAAGCAAAAGATGATCTTGAGTTGCATCATTATAAACAGTGTATTGCTCCGACTTGGTCGTGCCGTTCGAGTTGAAAACCAAATTCTTTTGGAAGGATCGCGAATGTGAACGGTAGTCGATCCAAGTGTTCAGATACGGATTCGCTTGTTGTTGTAGGTACTCAATTTTCAATGGAGTCGCCAAAGCGCCAGCAATGTTAATTTCCTTAAACGCACCGAAATCCGTATATTGGTACCTCGTTGTTAAAATTTGACTCAATGCCGATGGTACTTCGAATTCTTCGCCCTCCCCGCCTCCTTGAATTGGGGGATCTCCTAACACGGTGGGAGCCAATGCTTCCGAACCTTCTATTTCGGACTCCGAGCCACCGACAACAGAAATATTGCCGCGATACCAAAGTTCTTCTTCAGACCATTTACCGGTAAACCCACTCCTGTATCGAGATTCGGCCACCCATTGAGGCAACTCATTTGAATTGCCAAAGAACTTGCGAGTGAGTTTGCTCTTCTGCATTACTTCGTCGTAGTAATTCTCAAACGAAGTCTGAGAAATGCCATTCAAGGAATCGGCAGTAATCAACGGTGCTCCCCAAGGCGTGTAGGAGAACGTTTTTTCATAACCTGGCGAATTCGACCATGTCTGAGAGTTCAGAAATCCGGCAGAATCATATTCATTCGTTTGAACTGTTCCATTTCTATCCGAAAAGGTTATCAAGTTCCCGAATGCGTTGTATGAGAGCGTACGAACCGTTGTTTCAATCCCGATTTTTTCCGAACGAACTTTTCCAACATCATCATTAACGTAGGTCGTCACCTCCATATCGGGATTTGTCAACCGAACTAGCCCATCATTGCTATCATATTCGCGAACTATAATCCCTCCGTCGTCCTGAATGGTCTCATAGACGCGGTCAAGCGCATCGTAGGAATAAGATTTATCCAGCGCACCAACAGATCCAATCCCATCGGTTCCTAATTCTCCACCTTTAAAGACTTCTTTCAATTTACCATTGTCGTAATAGGTGTATGACCACACAGGACCAACTGCGCTGGTCACATGTGGGTTTTCCGATGTGGGGAGAATTTTGTGTAAAAGATTGCCATAGATATCATATGTAAATTGGGTTATGACCCCCATTTCGTCGGTAGATGAAGAGACGTTTCCGAAGTAATCGTAGCTGTGGCTTAAGGTTACCGAGCGTCCAGTCGGAGACGTTGTTGTCGTTTGCAATAGTCGACCCTGGCCGTCATGTTGGTTAACGGTCTTCTTATAATTCGGCCGCCCATTCTCATAGGCAATTAGCTCAACTTCTTGCCAAAGATTCCCAGCAGAGTCAAAAACTGCTAGTGACTCTGTACGTCCACCGGTCGCATGAACTAGACCCAACTCCCGCCACGGACGATTGAGTGAATCATATTCCGTTCGCGTTGTATAGGTTTTAGCAAGTGTCCTTATGCCGTCTTGCAACACATAAACCTCTAGGTCAACCTGAATTTCATTACCCGCAAGGTCATAGAACCTGCGGGTGGTGGGCGACTCAGTTCCTTCCGGTGACGGCGCAGTCTCAGTGATTACTCGGCCCAAACTGTCGAAGGTCCGAAGCGTAGTCCTCGCATTTGCAGGAGATGCAGTTGGATAAGTAATCGTAGCATATAAATTGCCTGCAGGATCATATTCATATTTTGTGGTAAGGCTATCGCGTCCAAATCCTGGCGAGGCGGAAGTCTCAAGAATGACACGGTCCAAATTATCATAAACGGTCGTCGATTCTGCAAATGTTCCTGGCGACACAACGCTTGCGCGTCTGACATTTTTTAAATTATCGCGTAGATCGTAATTGAATTCCGTTGAATTCTCGACACCTTCCTCATTTGAATTTCGAAGCGTTTTATAAATCCGACCAAATGAGTCGTGGTGGTGAGAAACGTATTGTTTTTCAAGACTATTTGCCGAGGGC
>JBGSIY010000402.1:0-1525 GCA_041742275.1 Pirellulaceae bacterium
AGCCCGATCCCAGGGAGCCAGCCCGAACGGTGTTTTAGAGCACGGCGACATCGTTTCTGGAGCTGGGGTACATGTCCTGTGGCCCTATTTGGTGGCGGTCGTGGCTGTGGTGTTGTTGGTCACGGGCCTGTTAAAGCTGCATCTGTTATTGACCGACCCATTTGCTGATTTGAAGATCGGCTATTCACGGTTTTGGTTGTGGGGGGCTGTGATGGCGGAGTTGGGGGCCGTGGTATTTGTCATGTGGCATCGCATCGCCACTCGCCAGTGGTGGACACTCATGGCCTTGTTTTCCGTTTTGCTAATAGTGGCGTCGTGGAATGTCTGGAGTGGTCGGGAGGATTGTGGATGTGCCGGTGCGATTTCAATCAGTCCCTTGATTTTTTGGTTGTTTGACCTCGGAATCCTCGCCAGCTTGGTCGCATTGCGGCCACCTGGTGCGTTGGCGCCGACATTTCGATTCGGCAATGTATCTGGCGCAACCTGGGGGATGGTATTGGGAGGGATGTTAGCTGTCGCCGCCTTCTTGGCCTACCAAGCCGATGCGATCCCCGACCCCATGGCCTCTTGGCTGGGTCGACCTCCGCTCGCCAATGTCCGCATCCATTTGGGTCAGCGCACGGGTTTGGATTCATTTGATCACCCGATCTTGCTTTCGAATCCGACCGATCGCGATATTCGAATTGTCGGAGTGGCGAAATCTTGTACCTGCGTTGTGTTGGAGCAATCGCCATTACCCACGATCCCACGGCGGGGGCAAACAGAAATCACCATCAACGTGCGCCCGACCAAAGGGGGTCCGTTTCATCAGCGAGTCATGCTCTACGTGGATTCCCCGCAGCAATATTCGGTTGCTGTGGATTTAGTTGGTTCTTTTTTGGAGATGGAAAAATGAAAGAGTTCTTTCGTGGTTTTGTTTTTAGCCTGGCGTTATCGGCGTGCCTATTAGGTAGCCTCGTTTCGGCGCAAAAAGCGTTAGCAGATGACCCTGGGGCATTCGCAGGTTGTGATCCTTGCTTCCTTTTTAATTGTTGTACCGTGACACCTCCCGGGTGTCCAACAACCAATCCAACCTGCGGGCCGATTGGCAGGTTCTGCTCGTGTCAACCCTAGATATTTGCAATATTAATCGATTGCGTCTGCAATTATGTAGACGCATCCTTTAAATACCGCAGTCGACAACTTGGCGTTGATATTCACTTATTAATAGTTTTGTTTACTAATTTAAAGGCAAAAGAAGTGCGGCATAAAATGATACAACGCCAAGAATTATCTTTCGGATTTCTTTTCGGAATGTACCTCTGCTTCATTGTGATAACTGGTTGCGGAGGTTCTCAAAGTGGGGATGATGGGAGGCTTAATGCCGACGTTGAAAAGCTTCTAGCGAGAGTCGAAAAAAAGTGGAACGAACTTGGCGATTTTCGTTGCAAATTAAAGGGTATGGTTCGCTATAGTAATGACGTTAAAGAGTTCTCGGGCTGCTTTTATCGGAAGGCAAGTAATCAAGTTGTCGCCTATCATTTTG
>JBGSIY010000403.1:0-4649 GCA_041742275.1 Pirellulaceae bacterium
GCTAACACTCGTGCGATAAAATAGCAAAAGAGGCCCCTGTCGAACGGTGCCCAGCAGTTGAAGCTGGAGACCACTCCTCAATTGTACACAAGTTGTCCTCGATGTTGCCCAAGACAAATCGCCAGACTTGCAGGATCGGAGGTGGAACATGACCGATTCCGGACTTTTTCCGAGCTTTTAAGGAACAGGCAATCTCGGAAGTCGCGGTGTTACGGTGTTACGGTGTTACAGTGAGGGGGCGCCGTGAACGGACAGGGGCTCCGCCCGTTTGTGGCCCGCCGGGGATATTGACGAGTCTCGGCCCACAGCGGCAATAGCCGGGAAAGGGGCTATTTGCCGTTATTGTCGGGTGGGGACATTTAGCAAAAGTTTGCGGGAAAGGTAAAGTGCCCTAATTTCCGCCTTGGCTGCTTCGGGTGAAAAACGATCCAATCGCTCCCGTTCCTCTGACGTCAAATCGGAATAATAAAATTCTTGGAGTGCCGTATCGGAGACTTGGGGGCGAGCCAACATTTTTCTCAAAAATGTGGTCATTTCACGAGTCTCGGTCCCCATGATTTTTTGGGCAGCCGAGGTGAGACGCGAACGCAAATCGTTGAGGTCTTCGTGGGGGATTAATTCGGCGGGGGACGTGAATCTCAGATAGGCCCGTACGGCCGTTTCGTTGGTGTCCATGATGGCGCGGCGGATGTTCGGGGGAATACGACGGTTCTTGTTCAACTCAGTTTTGATTTTTTCTCCGTGTTTTTTGGCGATTTCAGCCACCCATTTTTCGAAGGCATCAAAATCCGCCATTGGCAAACGATCCACGTCTTCGGACTGCAGCTTTCTGAGCTCTTGGATTTTTTTAATTTTGTCGTCCACAGATTCCGAGCTGAGGATTTCCGCTTGCTCGCTTGAGGCCAGCGTCCGCAACCAATCGTAAAATCGTTCCATCACCAAAATCAATTGAGTGCGGTTGGGATGTGATTGCAACTGTTGGTGAAACTCGCGAACTTTGTTCTTGTCGGCATCGGTTAATTGTTCAAATTGGTCGACGCGATATTTGAGTTCTTTGAGTTGATCGGCAGTCATGGCTGCCAATTCGGATTCGTTGGCGGCAAAGGCCGCAGGAGAAATTGGGTTGGCTACATTAGTCGGTTGCGATTTGATCTCGGCAGTATCATGAAACAATTTCTCTTGCTCCAGTCGTTCTAAGAGCGCGAGATTGGTATTCAGTTTCAAGTAGACATTGAAATTTTGAATCACGGGTAGATCGTGAACCAGCTTGCGGTACGAGGCCAATCGCGACGCGCGGACATAACCAAAGGTGGCCGCGCCGACCAGTAACGGAACACAACAAAGTATTACAAAAGTAAGCAATCTCCGTCGTGATTTTTGCTTATCTTTGATCTGCTCCGTGACGGAAGAAACGACCAACTCCATCGTCGTTCTGGTGAATGTGTTCGTCGGTTGTGCCGGGGGGAGGATGTCGAGGGCGTCCCAGGTTGTTTCCAATAGTTGGAGACGTTTGCGAATTCCGGAATCCGTCGCCAATTGACGTTCGATCGAGGCCGTGCGCTCTTGGCTCAGTTCCCCATCAAGGTAGGCAACGAGTTCGTCGTCAATTTGGTTGGAATCGTCGTTATGGGCCATATTAATTCAGCACGGAACAGGTTTCAGGGCGTCGGTTTCGAGTTGTGATGGTTTCGAGTTGTGATGTTGTGCCTCCGAATGATTCGGAGGTGGCTGATTCAAAGTTGCTGACTCCATGATAAAGTCGCTTACTGTTGGTTTTCCGAATCCAGAGAAACGACTCCCGCTAGGAGTCCCGACTCAATATACGGTTCAAGAATTTCCTTTAAATTGGCGCGGGCCCTGGACAGCAAGGACTTCACGGCTTGGGTCGTGAGGTCCATTGTCTCGGCAATTTCCTGATAACTCATCCCTTCAAATTTGCTCAATAAAACTGCGGTTCGCTGACGCTCGTTCAAAGCCCCAATAGCAGACCGGACAACTTCCGCTCGTTCCATTTTGTCTAATCGCCGTGTTGGCATCTGGCCACTGGCGGAAACGGCCAAGCGTTCCATGGGTCGAGGTGATTCGTCGGCACCTTCGTTTTGAACAATATTGATTTCTAGGTTTCGGGCTCGCTTACGAATGGCGTTGCTGGCGACATTGTGAGTGATGGTAAACAGCCAAGTCGAAAAACGAGCACCGGCTGTGTAAGATTCACGACCGCGAAAGACTCGTAAAAAGACTTCCTGTGCCAGGTCTTCGGCTGCATCCCGCGCCACCAAATGTTCTAAAAACCCGATTACTCGCCGTTCGTATTTTTTGACTAATTCTTCATAAGCCGCCGCATTGCCATTGCGCACCTCCAGCATCAGACGCACATCGGGATCGATGAGTTCATAGTTGGGAGTACGATCAACGGACGATTCGGAGACGGACAATCTATATAATCCTGGAAGACCAGCCAGCACCAAGTTAGGTTTCGATATCGAAACCAATCACAGTTTCTGCTCAAATTCTCAATTGTTTAACCGGCAACCTAACAGGGGTTGGCCCCAAGCAGGAGATCGACCTCGAGCTGGGAATAAGCCCCGATGTTTACGGTTTGCGTATTAATACAAAACACCACACTTCACGTTAGCCGCGGCTACTAGAGCCCCCGTTCAATAGGCCAGTGCTGATTTCTACGTTAGTTCTGCGTACAACAATATTGCATTTCTACAATATTGTATTTCTACAGCGATGTATTTTTTACATCGATGTGTTGCTTAGCTATTGTAGTTGAATGTGTTGCAGTTCGAACATTGGTCATGCAATAACTCTTCACGGCAATCAAAATTCTTTGCGGCCATCGTCGCAACAATCTTTCGTAGCAACGATCATCCACACACCGGACGGAAACTTGCTCGTCCCCGCTGAAGGGCTCGTTCGTGTCAGTCACTGCGGACGCCGGAGTTAGTCGAGAAAATAGCCGCCTAGTCTCAGGTTATCTTTCATTTAACCCGGGCTCGCCGCCAGGGTTTCGCGGGAGAGGCCGAGTTTCATCGGAGAATCAATGCGGAAGGAGGCGAATTCCCTATAAATGGACTCGATAACTGGGGGCAACCTTTTGCTCCGGAAATCCAATTGCCGCGAGATTCACGACTGCTGAAGCTCAGTGTTCTAGCGAATCTAGGGAGATTTGCTCGAGTGAATTGGCGGGATTGAAATTTGCAGTATTGACGGACCTGCGCAATTGGCCGCAAGCGGCATTGATGTCGTCTCCCTTCCGCTGTCGAAATTTGATCACGATTCCTTGGGCTTCTAAGATATCGCGAAATTTGTAGATGGCTTCCGGTCGCGGTGTCTGGTAGGGAAGGCCTTCGACAGGATTGTAGGGAATCACATTGAGCAACGCCCCGCGTCCTTGCAAAAGCCGGGCAAGTTCTTCAGCGTGTTCCGGTTGGTCGTTGATACCGGCCAATAGAACATATTCAAACGTCAGTCGGCGACCCGTCTTGAGGAAGAAATACTCGGAGGCCTCCAGAATCGAATCGAGTCCCGTTTTGGTGTTTACGGGCACCAGTTGATCGCGTAACTCATTGTTGGGGGCGTGGAGGCTGATCGCCAAATGATATCGGCAATTGAGGTCCGCCAATTTCCGGATCGCTTTGGGGATTCCAACGGTCGAAATCGTGATTCGGCGAGCACTAATCCCCAGGCCTTGAGGGGATGAGGCGTGCTCTAGGGCGCCAAGAACCCCAGGCAAATTTGCCAACGGATCCCCCATCCCCATCATCACAATGTGGCTCAAGCGTTCGTCCGCTGGGAGCAATCGTGAGACCCTGAGCATTTGTTCAACGATTTCGGCCGAGGTCAGGCTACGCTGCACGCCATTGAGCCCACTAGCGCAAAACACGCAGCCCATAGCGCATCCGACTTGACTACTAACACAAATGGTTCGCCTCACGCCATCGCGCAATAAAACGCATTCGATTTCACCCCCATGCTGCATCCGGAGCAGTAACTTTTCAGTGCCATCAGCAGAGATAGGATGAGCGATGATTTCGGATTCCCAGAAACAGAAATGTTCTTCGAGCAACCGCCGCAGGCCTTGTGACAAGTCTGACATTTCATCGAATGAATTGATCCGTGAGTCGAACAGCCAGCGTCGAATCTGTTTGGCTCGAAACGCAGGTTGCCCCTGTTCCGCCAGCCATTGTGGAAGTTCGTCGAGAGCAGACAAGATCGATTTCATGGGTTGGTTCGCGTTATCGAATTCGTTAAAATTAAGCTCGCCCCAAATCGGGGGCTTTCAGCCTGGCCAAAGATTAAGGCGTAAAATGGATGTCGCAAGGTCCAGTCTAGCTGTTTCTGCGGGAATCTGAAAACGAACCACAAAAATATCGTTGGTTCATGCGGCATTGCTCCATCCATTTAAGGCTTGACGTATAAATGGCGAATAATCAGTCGGATAAAAAAATGACGGCGGATCGCCCGATTTGTTTGTGTTTTCACGTTAGCTACCGCAAAGTCCAAAATTGGTTGCGAGTGGAGAAACCACAGCGTGCAGCTCAATTGAGTGAATGTTATGGCGCCGGTACCGGATGTGGATGGTGCCGCAAATACTTGGTGGAGCTTTTTGAGGCTTCTCAAGCGGCAAAAGAGCCAAAATT
>JBGSIY010000404.1:0-3014 GCA_041742275.1 Pirellulaceae bacterium
CCGCGAGGGAGTTCAGTGGCAATCCTGGATCGGGCACAATCGCCAGTCGGGTACGAAGCGATTCTCAAATTTTTGGCAACCTGTGGAAGGTGAGTTTGTAGGAGCACAATGAGTCAAGTTCATTCAATGACCGTGGAGCGGTTGATCCAAAAGACTTGCGAATATTTGTCCGTTCCGTCTGTCGTGGGATTTGAGCAGCCTTTTCTGAAACATTTGGCGAACGATTTTCGTGGGCTGGGCTTCGAATGTGAATTCAATCCTCGGTTTCTTTTGGTCGGGCATCCTTCGGCTCATAACGATGTGATGTTGAGTGTTCATGTTGATCGTCATGGCCTGATCACCACATCGCAGCACGAATTAGAATACGCGGCCTTTGTTATGCGGGCCGAAAAATACCAAG
The DNA here is from genome assembly GCA_041742275.1 of Pirellulaceae bacterium. Taxonomy (GTDB): domain Bacteria; phylum Planctomycetota; class Planctomycetia; order Pirellulales; family Pirellulaceae; genus BJ22. The sequence goes on from JBGSIY010000404.1 coordinate 401, forward strand.
TGTTTCCTTCGGCGTCATTGGCGATGTTGAATCGAATTCGCCAACGCTTTATTGGGGAACAAGTTTATGCCTATCGTCCGGAAACGGGTGAGGTTGTCGGTTCGGCCGCGATCGAAGACGCCTTCTTCAGCCCGGAACGTGAGAACATGATTTTTCGAGCGCCTGAGTTGGATACGTGCACTGAGAGGCTTCCGGTCAGTTATGGTGCGAAATGTGACTGGCGATCGGAGAGTTTGCGAGGGCAATTGGACAACGCCATCTCGGCGGCGTTGGCCTATGAGATCTGCCGCAGCGGTTTTGAGGGACGCGTGTTGTTTACGTGCGAAGAAGAAATTGGCCGGAGTTGGCAGGCCATTCAAACGGTTTTGGAACGAGATCGTTTGGACCATGTCAAATTGATTGTGTTGGACACCAGCCCGTTTGATACGGAGGAACAGGAAAGTTTAGACTTCGTGATCCTGCGACATCGCGACGCCCATAGCTTGTTCGATCCCTATCTCACCGAAGCGTTGGAAACCTGTGCCCGGTCCGCGAAGATTCCATTTGTCTACAAAGACCGTTGGCTGGAGCGACAGCCGCGAGACAAACCCTTGGTCTCCTACGGAAGTACCGAGCTCGGGAGATTGATCAAGGAAACGGCAGGGCGATGGAATGGCACGACCCTGCAAATTCCTACCATCGGCTACCACACTAACCGCGAGACCGCTAGTTTTAAAGCGATCGAAAATTTCTGGTTGTTGCTGACGACATTCTTACTAGATCATTGACAGGCAAGCCGCTTCGTTGACGATCACGTCTCGTCTCCGGTCATGTATTCGCGACTTTGGATCACGTAACTCGCCCCCCCCAAACAGATTGCAGTGATGGCAAAGATCACTAACAAGTTCATGTAATCAGGCAGATCGCCATACATGATAACATAATCACTCTGAGATCCGGGAACAAAAAATCCAATCCAGTGCAACCCTAACTCTTGAAGGTGTTGCCGCAGCGTGAACTTGCCAATGATCGCTGGAATATTCGCGATAATGAATTCGGCAACAATCACGTAACCGGCGCCAATCACCATCGCCCGGCGATAGAACATCACCCCGATCAACGAGAAAACCGCGCCGTAGCTGAGGCAGGCCAAGAGAAAGATCGCCGAAACAGAAAAGTACAGATGGGTCGGATCATTGATGACCCCGAGGGGCAACGCAATGAGGATCGAACTGATAATAGCCACCTGACAAATGGCAAACGCTTGAGCGCAAGCTGCCAAATATTTGCCGAACAATATCGAGAGCCTCCCTCGGGGGCGGCTGGCGATAAACACCCAACTTTTCCCCTCCAGTTCGGAATAGATATTGGTCGTCGCCCATAACAATAACGATAATATCGCCACGACGGAGACCAGAAAGATCAGCACAAAAACGAAGAAAGGAATCTGGGACGCCTCTCCAAATAATAGCGGAACCCACAAGAGGAAAAAAATCATCAAAGGTGGGAATAACGACAACACGCCAAAAATGCCGATCCGTTGCCAGGTCAGCATGCGTTTCAATTCAAACATGCAGGTCGAGATGGCGCCAATTGTTAAATTCATAATGAAGACAACTCGGTTTTGTCGGGGTTCGTGAACAGGATGCAGGGTCGCATTACGCAATTTCGATCATACAGGCATTTGGCTGGCTGGCTGTTTGTTGAGTCCTGCCCCAACACTGGGGCGATTCTCCCCTCGGTGGAACCGCAACAGAGTTCCAAACAGCTCCTTCAACGGTTCTTCGACGGAACGCAGTTCTTGGACAACGGCGTGGGCACGTTCCGACATTCGCGGCAGGTCAGCAAAGACAGCTGCCGGCGACTGGCAGGCGACTTCCAAGCTTTGATCTTGATCGTTGACACGAACCGATGTCACGCTAGGGTGTCCCATGATTTCCATTGCCAATTGCCGTGCGTTCGTACTGCGGATCAAGAGTTGATTCGGGGAGTCCGCCAACAGAGCTCGGACGTCTTCGGGCGACCCCGACGCCAATAGGCGGCCGCCGGATATTAACAGGAACGAGGGATGCACCGCTTCCACTTCATGCAGAATATGGCTAGCTAGGATCAAACTTTTTCCTCGGGCTCCCCAGTCTTTCAAAAACTGAATCATTTCGAATCGAGCTACAGGGTCGAGTCCATTAAAGGGCTCATCCAGAATCAAAAGTTGGGGGTCGTGTGCAATCGCTTGAGCCAGTTTCGCTCGTTGCCGCATCCCCAGCGAATAATCTCGCATGGGACGGTTCATGGCATGGTCCAGTTTCAGAAACTCGAGCGCTTTCACCGCGCGAGCATTGGCCTCGGCGAAATGAAATCCATGCAATTGAATCAAGTGAGTGACCCACTCTCGGGCTGTAACGTGCGGTAAGTTGACCTCGAGTGCCGGACAGAGACCGACATCCCGCAGCAAAGAATCGCGACGCCAGGGATTCTTTCCAAACAGCGTGACAGCACCCAACGAGGGGCGAAGTTGTCCCATGATCAAATTAATCAAAGTCGTCTTGCCGGAACCATTCGGGCCCAACAGTCCGTAGACACCCGAGGACAGTGTCAACGAAATATCGTTGACACCAATTACGTTCTTATAAAGTTT
>JBGSIY010000405.1:0-2977 GCA_041742275.1 Pirellulaceae bacterium
TCAAAACTTTCGATACGCGCGACAACTTCGGCCAGGATTCTTCCATCCCATTTGACGGGCTCGCCATTGAAGCCAACATGTCCCGATGTGTGCCAGCGTCTCCCGTCCTCTTCCCAAGGCATGCTGACACCGCGACCTAAATCGGCGATGTCGATTCCATCTTCTTCCTTGTCCAGCATCGGATCGAAGGCGGGACGAACGACATAGGGACCTTGTTTCAACACCGGTTCCATTGCTTCGCCCGTCCAGCAACGCAACAGACCGCTATCCGGGTTCCTCGCGCGAATGGCGTGATCAACGACCATTTCCGGAGTCCCCGCCACGACCACCTGCCCGCCGCCTTGGCCCGCCTCGGGCCCCAGTTCGATGACCCAATCCGCCGCCTTGATGATATCCAAATTATGCTCAATCAAAACAACGGAGTTGCCGAGGTCGACCAGACGTTGAATGACTTCGAGTAATTTTGCCAAATCGTCGAAATGCAATCCGGTGGTCGGTTCGTCCAAAATGTAGAGTGTTCGTCCGGTATCGGGTCTGGCCAGTTCCGCAGCCAATTTCACTCGCTGAGCCTCACCGCCCGAAAGCGTCGGAGCACTTTGCCCCAATTTGACATAATCCAAACCGACATCACAAATGGTTTTTAGAATCCGTTTGATTTTCGGAATGTTGTCGAACAGTTTCAGGGCATCGCCACACGACATTTCCAGAACCTCATTGATGTTTTTGCCGCGATACTGGACCGACAACGTTTCTTCGTTATAACGTTGGCCTCGACACGACTGACATTCAACCCATACATCGGGCAGGAAATGCATCTCGATACAGATTTGCCCATTCCCCGAGCATTGTTCGCAACGACCTCCAGGCACGTTAAAACTAAACCGCCGCGGCTGAAACCCACGCACCTTCGAATCCGGCAACTCGGCGAACAGCATCCGTATCAATTCGAAGACTCCGGTATAAGTCGCCGGGTTGCTCGAGGGTGAATTTCCCAAGGGTTGTTGGTCGACCTGAATCACTTTGTTGATGTGTTCAATCCCGGCGATTTTTCGATGGGCTCCCGGGTTAGTCGAAGCCATATGCAGGCGTCGGGCCAGCGTATTGTATAGGACTTCATTGACCAAACTACTTTTACCGCAACCGCTGGGACCTGTGAAAACGGTTAGAGTTTGCAAGGGGATTTCCACGTCGACATTTTTTAGATTGTTTTGCCGTGCTCCCAAAATTTTCAGCGTTTGTGTGGCCAAAACCGGTGCCACCTCCACCGCCTTGGCTTTCCTTTTGCTCGATTTCACGGGGGGCATCAAACTCGGATCCGGAACGGCCAACCCGGGTCGACGGTTGCTGGGTATCGGAATGGCTTTTTTGCCTGTGAGGTACGGGCCCGTGACGGAGTTCCGTTTTTTGGCCAATTGGGCCATCGTTCCATGGGCCACGACATGACCGCCATTGACGCCAGCGTGGGGGCCAAAATCAAAGACCTGATCCGCACTCTCGATCACCTCGCGGTCGTGTTCCACTACAATCAACGTGTTGCCAAGGTCACGTAATTTCTTGAGAGCCCCCAGCAGTCGCGTGTTGTCTCGTGGGTGGAGGCCAATCGTCGGTTCGTCCAATACATACAGGACCCCGCACAAGCCGCTCCCCAATTGGCTGGCCAAACGAATACGTTGTGCCTCTCCATTACTGAGCGTGGCCGAGGCGCGGCCCAGTGTCAGATAGTCCAAACCCACATCGATCAAAAACTCGATTCGGTTTTGAATCTCACGCATCAATTCCCCAGCGACCTTTTGCTGGCGCTCATCCAATTGCCAACCGGCGATTGATTGAAACAGATTCCCCAAGGGCATGCGACACAGGCCGTCCAAAGTATGAGTGAAAAACCGCACCGCGGCCGAGGCATCTCGCAAACGACTTCCACCACAGGCACCACATTCCACGTCGCCCATGAGCGATTGCATGCGTTGGCGAATGGGAACCGACAACCGCGCCGCCTCTTCCAGTGCCGGATACAGGCCCTTAAATTGAAACGCAAACTCAGGGCGACCCTCGGCGGCGGCAATCGCGAACCAACGTTCGCCTGTTCCATAAAACAATGTTCGTCGCTTTCGCGCATCGAGTTGACTGAAAGGGATCTGCATGTCGATCCCCATTGTTTGGCAAAACGTCGTGAGCATTGCCCGTGAAATTGGGTTCTCCAACCCGGGCCACAACCTCAAGGCACCTTCGGTGAGCGTGGACTCCATGTTCTTGAGCAATAACGCTGGGTTCGCTCCGACTTGAACGCCTAAACCTTCACAATCCGGACACCAGCCTAACTGACTATTGAAGGAAAAATGGTGAGGCGACAAGGGATCGAAACTGCGATCGCAAACATCGCAAGCTAAATGTTGACTGTGGTGATCGGTTTGCCATAACCGTTGATCGACCGCGTCCTCGGTGATCACCACGTACATCTCACCGCGACCAATCGACAACGCCGCCTCCGTACTTTCTGAAATCCGCGAACGGGTCGTCCCTTTAATGTCCACCCGATCGACGACTACCTGCAAATCGACCTTGGACTTTTTCGCCAACGGCGGAACATCGTCCAACGGATAAACGACTTGGTCAATCCGCACGCGAGCGAAACCTTGTCGCCGAATCTCTTCCCACAACAAGTCATAATCTTGCGAACCATCCAAAACAATCGGAGCAGTTAACAGCACCCGTTTGTCGGCGTAGCGGGACATCATCTTTTCGACGATTTGATCGGGGGTCTGCGTTCCAATCGGGCGATCGCAATCCGGGCAATACGGCGTCCCCAATCGAGCAAACAAAATTCTCAAGTAATCATAAATTTCAGTGATGGTGCCGACGGTGCTGCGTGGCGTTGAACCAAAATTCTTTTGCTCGATGGCAATCGCTGGTGAAAGCCCCTCGACATGCTCGAGTTTGGGTTTCGCCAGTTGATTAACAAATTGTCGCGCGTCGGACG
>JBGSIY010000406.1:0-5316 GCA_041742275.1 Pirellulaceae bacterium
CCTCGGGAGGTGTTGCCCAACTCGCAGACTTGATCGAACTTTCGCGTCGAGGCTTGTCCGGCTGTATCGTGGGACGCGCTCTGTATGAGCAACGTTTTACAATCCAACAAGCCAACGCAGCTGCGGCCCGATTGACGGCCGATGGACGCTCCATGGTTTAGATTGCTCGGCGATTAACCATTGGTTTCGAAACTGCCGCCGCCACTGCAAAAGATTGCTCGGATAGGTTGTTTGTCAAGAAATAGTACATGGAAGGCGTCGCCACCAAAAATTTTTATTGATTCGAAATCGCAGCCAAAGGTTCGAGCGAGTTTATCTTGTTGCTCAATCGCAGATCGTGTAACGTTTATCCGTTATGCTATTTGGATGGGGTTGAACGGTGGGATTGAGTGGTTGTTTCAAAATTCGAAGCGAGGAACTTGACTGTGGCAATAAAAATCATTCACGGAATCGCCGCGGGATTATTTCTGACATCGGCCGTCCTGCAATTCAACGATCCCGATCCGCTAGTGTGGATAGTCTATTATGCCTTTGGCGGAATCGTAGCGACGTTATTGGCAACAGGGCGGCGGGTCTCTCACGGGGTTGCCGCATTTGCAGGAGGAGGCGCGATTCTCCTATTGATTGCACTTCCCGGTGTGATTGAGTTTGCCACGAATGATGATGGCAATACTTTGATGCAAGGAATGTCCAAAGAATATAACTACATTGAAGAGACTCGCGAATTTGGCGGGGCGCTGATCGCGCTGGTTTGGTCCGCCATCGCTTGGTTTGTTCCCGTCAAATCGGGGGCATGAGTGTTCGGCTGAGTTGATGCATGCTGGGTTGAATCATTTGGTGTCGCTACCCTAGGTGGGCCTGAATTTCGACAATCGGATCCCCGCGACTTGAAGCCTATCCAAAACAGTTTGGAATCATCAGCCGAAACGCGCTAGCGTCCGGTTCGACTTGGTGTCGCGCCCCTGAGTGGGCCTGGATTTCGACACACGCCTCCCCACGACTTGAAGCCTATCCCAAAACAGTTTGGAATCATCAGCCGAAACGCGCTAGCGTCCGGTTCGACCGAGTTAACCCAATGGCACGTGCCCCGCGGCTAATAGGTTTTGGGATAGGTTCTTACTCCGGGTCCAGGCCGAATTCTCGTAGCCAGTAGTTTCGATCGTTCTCGTCCAGGGGTTTTTGACGCAGTTCATCGATGGGATCGGTCGGTGGGGAGTCGGGACCCACGGCGTCTTGATGGCCCAATGTTGGGAGCAGCTCGTACCACTCTAGGCTGTCCATGAAGGTGGCGGAACGGCGTTTCGCACTTTGTTGAACCGCGCGATCGCTAGAGACAACCGTCAATTGACGAGGTGCCGAGGGCGTCGAGACGAGGGCTTCGATCATTTCATCTGCATTGTCGAAGTGAGCGGCGTAATGAATGACCATTTTGTGGTTGGCTGATTCCAGGTCCAACGAGTCCGCTTGGGGCCGAGCCTCGGCTGCATCAAACACGATCGCAATGCGAGATTGTTCCGTAGGTGAAAAATGTTTGGCTATCGATTGAATCATGGCATATCGAGCTCGCCCCAAATTGCCCGGACCTGACAAACGCCGCCCAACACCAATCTGATGCAGCAAATTGTAGCCATCAATAATATAAAAAGGGGTCATGATTACGCCGGTGTGCGAACAGCCGACTCCGTCAGGGGAGCAGGGATAAAGCCGCATTCGGTAACAATTCCAGCGATGGTTTCCCAAGACGCCTTGCCAATCACGATGGCCGTTTCGTTTGCAAGCTTGACCTCGGAGGAACTGATTTCAGGGTGCTGATTTAGGGCTGCCTCTAATTTCGAGACGCAACTATTGCAGTGCATTCCCGTGACACTCAATAACGTCCTATCCTGCGTATCGAGACCCGTATGGGTTCGCCGAGTCACTCGTCGCCAGTATCGCCGCAGATCATCCTGGGCAAAATAAACCAATAAGGCCAAGATGACGATCGCGCTGGAGATATTCCACCACGTTAAATGCTCATGCGAGTCATGATGGTGCGCGATGGGAGTGATGCTAAAAAAGAGATCGAAGACCCAGCCAAATAGCATGCTGCCAAATATGATGGAAGAGAGATAGACGGCCAGGACACGTTTTCCAAAGCGGCTGCCAACCGCCCCGATGGTCGTGATATTCGTGGCCGGACCGGCTACGAGGAATACCAGTGCAGCCGATGGCGGCAGCCCGGCAGAGACCAAAGCGGCGGCGATCGGAACCGAAGCAGTCGCGCAGACATACAGCGGAATCGAAAACAACAGAACGGCAAGCATGGCCCCCCAAGACCCAAATTGATTGAGAGTCTCAATCCAAGAAGTCGGAGTCCACTCGGAGATCATCGCCGAAACAACAATCCCAAACACCAACCACAGCCAAATAGAACGCACGATTTCTAACGCATGATCCCATGCAGCACGGAGCAACTCCAGAAACGTTCGCCGCCGCGCTTCGGAAACAAGTGGCAACTCGCGCCCGATCGGCTCCGGCCGTGGAGGACTAACCCAGTCCGCGAGCCACCCCCCCCCCAGGCCCGTGACCAGCGCGACAACAACCTTGTAAATCGCAAACGGCCATCCCAAAAACGAGGCACTGACTAAAATCGAATCGACACCTGTTTGCGGAGTACTGATCAGGAATCCGACGGCCGAACCATTGCTGGCCCCTTGGTTTTTCAATCCGATTCCCGTGGGAATAACACCGCAGGAACACAAGGGTAAAGGGATTCCCCATAAGACCGCTTGCACCACGCCCCACGGCCCCTGGAGACCTCGTCGAATTGTCCCTTGAGGGAGTAAAACATGCAAAAGCCCTGAGATGGCCATCCCCAGCAACAGCCAGGGGGCTAATTCGCACAACGTATTCCACAAGGTTGCCAGCATATTTTGTATCACGAACAAAAATCAGAATCGAAAATCCGTAGGAATCAAGGTAAAAAAGTCGAGGTGTCTTGTTTCGTTCGCCGCGAAAGGCAAATGCTTCGTTTTAAAACCTGAGGCCACAGGGGCTCTATAAAGGGGGTACTAAGGCCCATGCGTTAAACCTAAACGTCTCGCGTGTTCCTGCAATTCCGTTCATTTAACTTCACTTTTGATGATAGGCGAAAAACACTAGAATAGAAACGTCGTTCTATTGTGCCGCCAATTATATTGCGGCATTGCCAGAACTCTAGTGCATTGTCACAGCTTGATTTTAGGGTAGTGGATCTTGCTAAAGCTCCTGCGATGTCGGGATCTTTAGCAAGATTCAATGCATCGAACCCTCATTCTGAGTTGTCACATCGCACTCGAGTAATCCCGTGTTTTTGTTCTAACACCAACGCTGTAAAGTTGTTCTATTATGTCCGCTCATGAGTTGACCGTCTTATCCGCCCCAAACAACGCCGCTGCAAAACTGGTCGATTTTCTGGCGGACGAGCCGAAGCGTTTTTTAATGAGTCAATGTGGAGCGACTCCGACTTCCGACCGAATCGTAAAATTATACGGCCTGTATCGCGCAGCTACTTTTCCGGAACTCGTGATCCCTCGTTCTCAAGAAACGCAAGACTTTAGGAAATCAGTTGCCAATTTGGTTGATCAGTTTCAGACGCAATTGAACGAACTCGCATGCTGGACACTTGAACAAGAACGATACATCCATAGCCAATCAGGTGGGGCGGAGGAAAACGAGGTCAAGGCACTTGCGGCCGAGAAGGTCGATAAAGTGCTCGAGCAATTGCCTCGTGTGATTGAGCTGTTGTACTTGGATGTTCAAGCAGCTTGCGATGGTGACCCCGCTTGTATTGGGCCCCAAGAGGTCGTGGTTTGTTATCCAGGATTCTTGGCAACCATGATTCATCGGTTGGCACACGAGCTCTATCAAGTCGGCTTGAAATTGTTGGCGCGGGTTTTGTCGGAGTGGGCTCACAGTGAAACGGGGATTGACGTGCATCCAGGCGCGACCATCGGTCATCATTTTTTTATCGACCATGGAACGGGCGTGGTAATCGGAGAGACCTGTCATGTGGGAAACCATGTGAAAATTTATCAGGGGGTAACCCTGGGGGCTTTGAGTTTTTCAAAAGACGAATCTGGCCGCGTGATCCGCGAGGCCAAACGTCATCCGACAATAGAAGATCATGTCGTGATCTATGCCAGTGCCACGATTTTAGGAGGAGCCACTTGCATCGGGCACCATTCCGTGATCGGTGGAAGCGTGTGGCTCACCGGAAGTGTCGACCCATTCACGACGGTTATCATGGAACCGCCGCGCTTGAAAATCCGCAGCCAAGTTGCTAAGACGGGACCGTTTGTGGCCGACTATCAAATCTAGAGGATGCAAGTCTGAATGAAAGGACTCGTCCGGATTCGAACCAAAAAATAACGGGGCGTTTGACTTCAAAAACCCTCATCAAATAATAACAGCCTATCCCAAAACGGATCGGAAGCATCAGCCGAAACGCGATAGCGTCAGGTTCGACCGTATTACCGGGGGCGAGTGCCTGACGGCAAATAGGTTCTGGGATAGGCTCTAATCGAGCGACGCCATGGTGTTTGCTAGAAACCAACGGTGTTCGCTAGAAATTAAATAGGAAAAAAAACATGAATGATTCAGAGAAAAGATCCGTTTGGTTGCACGTGCATGTTCCCAAAGCAGGGGGCTCGACGCTGCGGCAATTGATGAACCGAAATTTTGGTAATGGCTACTACAATTCCAGTTCCTTGTTAGAAACCAAACAATATACGTTTGATGACGTCAGTGAAATCGTCCGGTGTCACCCCGCCGTGACGTGTCTGTCCGATCATAAACTCTCTTTTGATTTGCCGTATCATCACGAACATGCGACCGTTTATGCGTTGGGTTATGTACGCGAACCCGTCGAGCGTTTTATTTCCAGGTACTTTTTTCATCGCCATTTTGAAGAGGTCGCCTGCATCGCTCAACGCATGTCCTTTCGCGATTTTGCCAATGCGGAACTGGTCGAGCAATATGCTCATCCCCAAACCAACAGCCAGATTTATTTCTTGAACGGAGGTCGTTCGCTGACTGACATGACTGTGATCGAACAAGCGATCGCAACCGAACGAGCTTTTTTGTTTCCGATCGAACGCTTCGATGAATCGTGTATTTATTTGGAACGGGTCTTCCCTCAGTTTTACTCCGACCTCTCCTACGTTCGTGCCAACGTTTCGAAAAAAGACGCCGATGTGAGCGACGCGGAACGCGATTTTGTGCACCGCTATTTGAAAGATGATTATCCCGTCTTTGACTTGGCTCACCAGAATTTGGATCGCGTCATGGCCCAGGCCT
>JBGSIY010000407.1:0-1891 GCA_041742275.1 Pirellulaceae bacterium
GATGGCTGTAGTCGTGCCCGCGCGGCTGCTGAACCCAAAGTTCGCGCGGATGTAGAACGGCAATACGCGGATCGACTTGCGACTGCATCGATGATTCAACGATGGCGGCTCAAACTTGAAATGAAAAAACAGATCGCCGAGCAGCTTGCAAAGATCGCACCACCGGACGCACTCTATTGACCTACTCTCAAGCAAAAGCCCAGAAACCGATGCCGCTTGTCGGTCCAATTCTTGTGTGGATGGGCGCGTTGATTTGGTGCTTTGAATTACTGATTGGCGCATGGCCATCGAGCCTCTACTTTCTGCTGATGCCTCTTGGACTTATCCTGACAATCGTGGCTGCGATTCGCCGTTCAGATTGGCGACCGGTTGCACTTGCTCTCGTCGCCGCTCGAATACGGCTGGCGTTCGCCTACTGATAACACGGAGCTACACATGATACAGAAGTTCTTCATTCTTCTTTCGGCCGTTTCATTTGGGCTGGCTGTTGCGACATGCTTCCTCTGGGCTCGGGGTACCTCCGGTGTTGATGAGGCGACGTTAACCTATGACCGCTATCTTGCAGATGGCCGCGCGGCTTCCACTGGCGTTTACCTGACGTCAGACAAACGATTGTGGATCAACATCATGGGAGGCTCTGTCGCCCCATACAACGGCCAACTTGTTTTCGGCTATCACGTGAACGCTGATAAAAGCAACGGAATACCTCGCGTCGGCTGCGGCCGCACCCAATATGCGACAAGGGTCTTTTCCTCCGACGGTCGCCTTCCAAAGGACGACCATGCGATGTTTGGATGGGGGCCGCTGCGTTGGAACGATTTCCGTCGATCGGGCAACACCGAAGAATTTCGCTCGTTCACAATGGGTGTTTCGCACTGGATGATTTTGATTTTATTATTGGTGCTTCCTCTGCGACGACTACAACTGTTGTATCGTGCTAGGCAGACGAAGGCATTCCAAAATACAAAAGGCGAACAAAGCGAAGCACACAGAGCGGAAATGGCGTTCGGTATTTTCCCCACATTCAAGAGTGCTCGCGCCATTTCCGTTCGGCGATCGCAGACGTTCGGCCACTGACCAAAATTGTACATTTGATCGCCATCACTTCGTTAGACTGTTAAGCTTTTAAAATAAGGAACTCGGTATCAGAACAATCGTCGGCTACGCGTTTGCCCAAATGATCGCAGGTGCAATCGTCTTCACAGGAATTATTACGGTCTACTTTGCCGCTTCAGGGCGATTTCCTCCGCGGCCGATACTTATTGGATCGGCGTTAGGCGGTGCAATGTCTCCGATATTCTGGCGGTTGGTTCAATCGACCAAAAAAACCAAGCTGTAGGATGACGAAGGAACCTGTCGGAGATTCTACTTTGACTGCGAATTACCAGTTTTCGAAATCATTTGATTTTCGGTTCCACGCTCTACGTTACGGCTTCGAAGTTCTGTCCGGGCAGAATGCAATGATTTGGACGTTCTGGAACGATCGATACGAAATCATCAAGGGTATGGCCTTACTTCCGAACGACGCCGCCTCGCAAATACTTCTACACTACGCAATTGAAGAACTGACCCAATGCCTTGGAATCCCAGGTGATTCAAATCTCTATCAAGACAGCGTATTTTGCGAAGTCTAGCGGCGCGAGGAATATGGCACCCCGACTCAACTTTCGACTCTCGACATCAAGCTCCTTCAATTGCTATACTGACATTTACACCCATGTAATACTCAATCTGACGTGTGGAACCAAATAGTAACCGTTCACGGGGTGGGGAGTAGTGAGGGCGAGGATTGGTTTGCCAGCTTTGCCTCGACAGCCTGAACGAGGTACTGATACACGCTTCGATTCTGCATGCGGCATGTTTCAGAAGCGCTGAAGATGCGTTCGATGAA
>JBGSIY010000408.1:0-1738 GCA_041742275.1 Pirellulaceae bacterium
TTGGTCGGCATGGCGAGAGGCTAAACTGGACATTCGCCCTGGATTCGATCGGGAATTGGGCCCAAATTGAGTCGGAGAGAGTTATTCGCTCTCGCCTAATTCGGTTAACAGTAATAAAAATAGACCTTAAAAATGCCATGATGGATCACTCGCTCATAACTATTCAGAAACAGCGGCCACAGACGAACGTCGCCCGATAATGCATTCTTCACCTTCGACTCAATTGGATTCTGCTTCAGAATCAGTCTCCGTCATTTCATCGGAGCCATCCGGTTTTCGGCCACCACCGCCTCATCCACATGAAGATGACCCTCGGGACGATTCACCGACAGGGACGGTCGATGGGTCCCTGGGTCAGACCGAAGATTCCATATCATTACGCAATTTCTTTGTGATGAATTGGCATCAAATTTTGATGCGAACAGGTTGGATCTTCAAGACCGAAAGCCTGATTATGCCGGCGGTTTTGGATATGATTGGCGGATCGGCTTGGTTGCGAGGTTGCCTGCCGATGCTCAATCGAATGGGGCAAAGTGTTCCTCCGATGCTTTTGGCCAGTAAAATCCGTCGTTCCAAATTCAAGTCCCGTTCGTTGATTGGGGCTTCGGTCACGATGGGAGTGATTTTTTGCTTGCTGGCCGTTTTATGGCAGTTTCAAACTGCCTTGTCGCCGACGACATTGATCGCCGCGATTCTGGTGTTATACGCCATCTTTTTCTCGAGTATGGGCATTCACCAACTGGTCCTTTCGGCGTTGATTGGGAAATTGATCCCCGTGTTGAGTCGCGGGAAACTGATGCAGTTGTCGAGTGTGGTGGGATCGATTGTGGCGGTCACATGTGCCTGGTATTTGCTGAACTTGTGGCTGCAGCCAGAGAACGCGAATTTCAGCGCTATCTTCTTGTTTGCCGGGGTCTTGTTTATTGGCAGCGGTTTGTTGGCGGGATTGTTTGTGGAGCAGGGTGACATTGCGATAGGGAAGGCCCCCTCGGTGCGGGAACAGTTTCAGGATGCCGGTCGCGTGCTCAAGGGTGATCGCAATTTTTTGATATTGGTCGTGACGGCCTGTTTGTTTGGGATGATGATGACGTTGTTTCCCCATTATCAGGCGGTGGGGCGCGAACGATTGAATTTAGGATTTGACAGCTTGGTGCCGTGGATCATTGCACAAAACATGGGTGTCGCTGTGTTTAGTTTACCTGCCGGATGGTTGGCCGATCGAATCGGCAATCGGTTGGTACTCAAGTGGTTGATGGGTGGGTTGTGCCTCGTCCCGATGTTGTCGTTATGGTTTTCGAGTTTGGGAGGGACCGGTGCGAGTTTATACTTCATTGTTTTTGCCATGCTGGGGCTGACGCCGGTAACCATGCGGACCTTCAGTAACTACACGCTGGAGTTGGTGTCCCGGGATGAACACCCGACTTACCTCAGTCTATTAAGTTTATTTATGGCGGGTCCGGCGGTGGTCGGCTCATTGTTGGTAGGTGCTCTGATCGACCGAATGGGCTATGAGCCAGCGTTTGTTTTAATCACGATCAGCCAATTTCTGGGGTTTTTGTTATGTTTCCGGCTGAGTGAACCCCGTCAATCGGCAAATAAACCGAGAAGTTTGACTTGAAATTCGATCAAATCCGTCTGATAGCAATCCATTCAAAAGGGCAAGTTTGGAAGAATTAAAAGATTAGAGGCAAACCAAGTCATGTTGGTAGCGTACTAAAACGATGGTTTGTTACGATGT
>JBGSIY010000409.1:0-6786 GCA_041742275.1 Pirellulaceae bacterium
AAATAACATCGAAACGCTCGAAAAAAGAAACATACGCATGTAGTTCATCGTTTTACCGCTCTATAAAAAAGGAAATGGGGAATTCAAACCTTTGCTCACGATAGACAATTGAGCATTGAATGATAGGTTTTGTAATGGAATCTCGGTTTTCGTCGATATGGGAAGGGGCGGCTGGTAATTCAAAATGGAGCCGATAAATCCCGGACGCCATTTTTGTAGCCCTTACATTGATTTCTTGGTCGCTCAATTTGGCCGTTACGGAGAAATGAGATTCGGTTTCATTGTGAGCCTTGGTTTTACGGGGCAATGCCTCTCCGGGGATCTTCTCATTCCCTTCGCTCGTTTCCCGAACTTGCAAAATCGCACTTGCCAGCAATGGGCTGGCTTTATCATCCCTTTTCTTAAATGCCAAAAAGGTTGGGCTCAATCGAAATGGCAATCGAGGGGTAAACGTCACCAATATCTCCGCATGATTATTAGTCGGTTCGTGAACAACTTGGATTTCTCCTGAAATTCCGGAGCCATTTAGCTGCGTTTTAGCAATTCTCAATCGGATGATGGCATTGCCATTCTTGGTGTTTTCATTCTTGGTGTCGCCGATTTCAGATACGACAATCGAAGTGGGTTCGATCGACGCGACGACGTCTCGCAGTTCATCGGAGACTCGAACGGCTAGTTGATCTGCAAGGATGGGCTCGGAGAAATAAAATGGGATCTCGAACTCTTGGTAGGATTCGGAAAC
This sequence comes from Pirellulaceae bacterium, assembly GCA_041742275.1. Taxonomy (GTDB): domain Bacteria; phylum Planctomycetota; class Planctomycetia; order Pirellulales; family Pirellulaceae; genus BJ22. The sequence goes on from JBGSIY010000409.1 coordinate 743, forward strand.
TTCAAAAACGCGGGTCGACTCACCCAAGTCAATCACGCCCGCCAGTTGTCCGGTGAACCGCAGGATGACAATTGGGCTTTGCTGAGCATTGTCGGCTATCAGACTAAAAGCTAGGTTCCCTTTTCGAGAAAACAAAGGTGAATAATACGTGATGTGCCCTGCAGTTACCGAACGTGCCTTGAATAACTTGTCGGGAAAGTTGAGTTCGGTGCAAGAGCATGACATCCGAATTCCATCGATAGGAATATCTTCGTCCAAAGGATTGGAGACCTCAAGTTTAACCGTTACTTTGTTTCCTGCTGGAATCAAACCTAAATTTCCATTGCCAATCAAGGTAGGATTTGAGCCATCCTTTTTTTCCAATACCATTTGAACTAGGACTGAGGATTCAGGTAAATTTTCCGCAGGGTTGGTTGGTATCTGAAAGGCATTTGCGAGGGAACAGAATGTTGTGAAGGCAAGCCAAGCGCTCAGGCCCGTTGGGCCAAAATAGCCTAATCCCGACGCAATGAAATGAAAGCGGGAAAACAAGAAATTCGAATTTCGGAGAGTCTTGTATGACATGTTTATTCGGCTCTACACAAGTTGACATGACGATAATGGTTTGGACGAAATTCTACACACACACACACACACACACACACCATACTCTTAACCGGTTTTTGCTAAAATTTGCCAAAATTGAGTGTGTATCGGACAATCCTTGTATTCGTTTGGCTTGAATTTGCAAAATTGAGACCGCCTGTGGATTGATCGGCTCAATTGCCAGCCTGGAACTGGGGGATCATAATTCGCGAGTCATTTCATCCTCGCGCGGGCAAGGAGTCAGGCAATGGCTCCATGCATCCACCATTAAAACACGGCCAACAACGGCCCCTAGCGGAGAGAGTTTTGTTTTCTAATCGAATCAATGTTTTCAGGGGGAGGGGTTGGTGCACAATCAATAGCAAAGGCCTTTGCCGCGAAACATCTTTGTCCAGTCTTCAAAACAACGATAGTGAATGACGAGTTGCTAGCATTGGGCGATCGAAATCGGCGTTAAGGTTTGCGCAAATTGTTTGATCGGAACTTAAATTGAATCACCGTACCGATCGATCGCTTTGTGCCGAATCTTACAAATAATCCGCGAATGCGGGTGCCAAGGCTAACCGGGTGTCGGTTGGATCGAGCGCCCAAGCGCGAGTCGAAAACAACCGTCAATTTTATCTTCGCAGGAGGGAATGCTCCCATGATTCGTCGAACAGTATTGGCCGTGGCATTTGTCACCGCCTTCGCCTGCTTCGGTGGTAGTCCCAGCACGGCACAGGCGCAAGCTCAAGAGCATGCCTATGGTGCCGTATGGGGCTCGAACAATACCATGCAAAACATGGATCGGTTCTACCACTATCCTTATGTCTATTACCCACAAAACTTTTGGGGTAATAACTACTATCGCAGTGCAGAAAGCAACTACTACCGCTATGCTCCTGAAATGCGGATTCCCGTATACAACAAGAGTTGGCACAATGAGTACCCGACTCCTCGCCGCTACCACTGGGGCCATCATTTCTTGACCGACATTTTCTAATCGGTTTGGAAATTGAGAAAACGCTGGCGGTCTGGCATGAAAAAAGCGGTCGCCAAAATGAAAACACGAAAACAGGTCGCCGAATGGATTCGAGCGACCTATTTTTGTGGGAGTCTCACAAACAGGAGAGACCGGATGGCGTGTTCGGCGACAGAACGTCGGGGAGCTGTCCCAGCACAGCGTTTGCAGAGCGTTTGCAGATTACGAAAACCGAGTGAGCGCTTTCCTCGGCATCGTAATCGAGCCCACCAAATCCGAATTGGATTGATTGTGTGTGGTTCCACCCATCATCGCGTGTTGGCTTGCCTCTGCAATTTCTTACCGTGCCGAAGTATCGTAAACGGCCTGCAGTAATTCATCCACGTCTTTGAATTTTTTCTTGGTGCTGATCGCCGCCTCAAGGAGTTGCCGGGCATCGGCTTCGGAGTGTCCGAGCGAGCAGAGGATTTGATAAGTGTCATCCACGACGGAACGTTCGATGAGACCTTCGTCTTCTCCGATGGCTTTGGCGACCAGCAGCGCGAACTTGCCCATTTTTCTGCGGAGTTTGGCAACGATTCGTTCGGACATCGCGGCTCCGATTCCAGGGAGCGTGGAGACGCTTTTGAAGTCCTGTTGTTCGATGGCTTTGGCAATGTCTTGGACGGGGCGGACCATCGCTCGAAGGGCTTTTTTGGCCCCGACGCCGTCTACCGAGCAGAACTGTTCGAAGAATTCTCGTTCGACTTCGCTAGTAAAGCCGACAAGTCGGGGGACCATGCGGCCTCCCTTCTGCGGATTGCCCTCAAAATAATGAATGGTGTGTAACGTGACCTTTTCGCCAACTTTGGCTTGCAGGTGTCGCCGAGTGAAATCGGGGATGAGGACTTGATATTCAAAGGGAGGAATATCCAAGGTTGCCGTGTCATCGTTGAGAACTAATAGAATGCCGCTGATTTTGCTGATCATGTTCTTGAGGCTGGGTTGCGTGATAAGAAAAAATGACAAATGCCGATAGCCAGCGCATCCGCGACGTCGGGAGGATCGGGTACGTTGGGAAGTCCCAGATGGTTCATGACCGCCAATTGGACTTGGGATTTGGGCGCCCGACCGTTACCCGTCATGACACTTTTGATTTGAGTTGCTCGGTAATGGGTAACGGGGACCTCAAATTTAGCGGCGGCTAGGCAGAGGACACCACGGGCATGACCCATGAGAATCGCCGTGGATGGGTGAGCATAATGGGAATAGAGTTGCTCAAGTGCCATGACGTTGGGGCGAAAGCTATCGACCACTTCGACAGCACCGTCGAACAGACTGAGAAGCCGCTGTTCCAAGGAGTGTTTAGGTTTGGAGCGAATCACGCCGGCTTCGATAATTTCCAGTTTGCCATGCTGAGCGCGCAGCAATCCGTAGCCCGTGATGTTTAATCCGGGGTCGACACCGAGAATGATTTGGGGTGTCTCTAGATTCATGGTTTAATTGGGAGTAGAGGATGCGTACAGCAGTGCGACGCATTGTGCTTGAATAGCCTCGAGATTGCCGACCGAATCAAGACCCTCGCCCGTCTTGGCCTTTATGTTGACTTGATCAATTTGGATGTCCAGTAAATCGGCGATCCTCGCGACAATCTGAGACTTGTGCGGTGTGATCTTGGGGCGTTCAGCAAAAATGATGCAGTCCAAGTTACCGATTTCCCACCCTTGAGCCTGGACGCGTGCCAAGGCCAACTGCAACATGTTTCCTGAATTTCGGCCTTTATTTTCGGGAGCGGTGTCCGGGAACATTTCGCCGATATCCCCCAGAGAAGCGGCCCCCAAGATGGCGTCGGTGATGGCATGCAATAAAACGTCGGCATCGCTATGACCGACGGTATGCCGTTCAAAAGGAATTTCGATTCCACCGATTGTTAGTGGACCACCGAGAGCGAGACGATGGGTGTCGTGGCCGATGCCGACGCGCAGCGACCGCAGCGAGAGTGTTTTAGAGGAAGGGTTATTGTGTGACACTGAGGAATGACCTTGCAGTACGTGACAATTAAAAAAGAAATTGAAAAGGTCAACTGGGGGCCGAGGTCCCGAATTCGTTCACCCGCATTGGTTCACCCGCATTGTAGGACTATTGCGCGTTTTTTGAAACGAGTCACGCGCACAAACGGCATTCGATGTGCTTTCAGATCCCTTCCCCTGGCTTTGACTTGTCGGGTTGTGATCCTGGTGGTTGTCTCCATTGAGGGAAATGGGGGATGCTCACGCCTGTGAGTGAAGCCCGACAAGGCCTATAATTCGCAACATGGCAATCATCGAAATCAAAAATCTAAAGAAGTCGTATCGCGTCTACCAGAAAAAAGAGGGTGTGCTGGCTAGTATCCGTGGCCTGTTCCATCGCGAGTATCGAGACGTTGAAGCCGTTCGGGGAGTCAACTTGCGCGTGGAGCAGGGGGAGTTCGTGGCGTTTTTGGGACCCAACGGAGCGGGCAAGACGACGACGTTGAAATTGTTGTCGGGGGTGATTAACCCGACCTCGGGAACGGCCACGGTCATGGGACATGTGCCTTGGGAACGTGAGGACGCGTACCGGCGTCGTTTCGCCTTGGTCATGGGGCAAAAGAATCAACTCTGGTGGGACTTGCCAGCAATTGATTCCTTTCGATTGCATCAATACATCTACAGTATTCCGGCACAGGAATTCGAGCGTCATCGGGATGAGCTGGCTGAGATGTTGGATGTCACTCGGTTGTTGGGGCAGCCAGTCAGGGAGTTGTCATTGGGCGAACGAATGAAAATGGAATTGATCGCCGCGTTGTTGCATTCGCCCGAAGTCTTATTTTTGGATGAACCGACCATTGGCTTGGACGTGGTAGCTCAACACCGAATCCAACAATTTTTGAAACATTATCAACAAGAGCGTAAGATCACGATCTTGCTCACGAGTCATTACATGAAAGACATTATTGCCTTGTGCAAAAGGGTCGTGGTGATTGCAGGGGGAACTATTCATTACAACGGGTCGTTGTCTGGAATCATCGATCGATTTAGCGGCGATAAAGTTGTGACGTTGCAATTGAGTGAAGGGACTAATTTTGACGCCCTGCGGCAAATGCCCGGCTTGATCGAAATTGAAATGCCCAAAATTAAGTTTCGTGTTCCCCGCGATGAGGTTGCCCGTTCTTTGGGTGCAATGTTGCGTGACTATCAGGTCGAAGACGTTGTGGTGGAGGATCCGCCGCTGGAGGAAGTGATCGCATCGATGTTTTCGGAAGCGGCTGCTGCCCCAGAAACCAATTTGGAAGGGGTGATGTCATGAGTTCGGATTCGCAAACGGCAGGTTCAACCCGCTTGCTGAAGCCGTTGACGATGGCTCAGAAGGTCCGTAAATGGTGGACATTTTTTCAAATCTCGTTGAACGAACGTTTGGTCTATCGTGGCGATTTTATGCTCGGCACGCTCATGCGTTTTTTGCCGACATTGACGCAGATTTTTCTGTGGTGGGCGATTTTTGAATCGCTTCCTGATTCCCAAGTCGGGCAGGATGGGCCTGATGGGGAGATCGTTGGTTATCGGTATGGAGACATGGTTGCCTATTACCTGATGGTCACCATTAGCCGAGCGTTTTCGAGTATGCCGGGTCTGACCTCTGGTATCACACGCATGGTGAGGACTGGAGAGGTCAAGAAGTTTTTAATTCAGCCCGTTGATTTGCAAGGCAGTTTATTGGTGCAACGGATCGCACATAAATTAGTTTATTATTTGATCGCTGCGCTGCCGTTTTCGTTGGTCTTCTTTTTGTGCCGAGGCTATTTTATTGAAGGTTGGCCCGATTTTGAGACATTGATTTTATTTGTGATCTCGCTGGTGTTATCGTTCCTGTTGGGGTTTTTTCTTGAATCCTGTTTGGGCATGGTTTCGTTTTGGTTGTTGGAAGTGGGGTCGTTAGCATTTATATACATGTTGATGAATTTCTTGTTGTCAGGGCATATGTTTCCATTGGAGTTGCTGCCTCCTCAGTTGCATGCGGTTGTGGATTTTTTGCCTCTCAAATATTTAGCTTATTTTCCCGCAGCACTTTTTTTGGGGAAGATGGATCGAACGGAAATGTACCAGGGCGTGGCCATTGAAATTTTGTGGGTAGTTGTATTTGTTGTGTTGTCCCGAGTACTGTGGGCCCGGGGCGTAAAACGTTACAGCGGTTTTGGCGGTTAACGTGTCTTTTTTTGACGTGGCCTTATTCGTAAGTTGAGGAATGAAATGGCGTGCTTTCGAACATGCCACGGAACCGGAAATCAGAATTGATGATCAATTTAAATCGCATGACGGAAGCAGAAACGACCAAGGTAGCGGGAGACACCACCTGGCGCACCTATTGGAACGTATGGAGGACGTTTTGTCGGAATTCATTGATTCGCGATATGTCCTTCCGCACCGACTTTATTCTCCAGTGCCTAACCTCAATGTCTTGGGCGGCCATGAATTTTGTATTGTTCAAGATCATTTATCAA
>JBGSIY010000410.1:0-1905 GCA_041742275.1 Pirellulaceae bacterium
CATTGATGGTGCTGAGAATCCGCGGAGCGGTCATGGCCGGTCGCAGGTCATTTTTCACCAAGCACAATTCTTGTTCGGCTCCGATTCGCGTGATGCCCGACTCAATCAAGCCATTGTCGATCATGTGCTCCAGAGCATTAATATCATCCAGCAAGTGCCTTAGAAATTTGATCTTGGTGTGACTGGAAAGCGGACTGATATTCTCATCACCCATTTATTCGACCCCAAATAGCCTTATTGGCAAAAAAATATATGTATTATCCAGCCATCGAATGCCGGAGTTGTTTTCTACACGTTGTGAATTTTCATCAATCAACTGACCTGTCGAAAGGCCTGCTCATTACACGCTGTTTTCCAGAGTTGCTATTTAGACGAAATTTGCTCCAGTCATAGTTAAAAAATTGTAGTGGAAGTTGCTTCCGAAATCCTCTAGGTAGTCCGTTTTTTTAAATTGTCTCGAATTCGAATAGAGGGATGGGCAAAGTTTGCCAATAAGTAAATGCGGATTTCTTCGTTAAACGAGCCCTGGCCATGGGGCGATGGGATTGAGATCGGGGGGCCACAGTTGCCTTGCTGAGGAATCTACCGGCGAATGTTCCCGTTTGGCATTTTTTTGAGGCTAAGCCGCAGATTGTTGAGCAATTGCCCTTCCTTGATTCGCAGACAACTCCTTCCCACATGTCTATATATTTAAGACAAAAGTTCCACAATCCTTGCTTCGCACACTTTCTGAATAGCCAAAAGTCCAAAACGCGAAGTCGGGCAACCATCGAGGGAGCAATATAGGTTCCTTGCCAATAGAAATCGGTTAGGATTTGTGAAATGCGGTGTGGGCCCCGCCCTGACTCACCCCAGAGGCCGGGGCTTCTAATTTGCTGTAAAAATCAGTTTGTATTGATGATGGAAAACGCTCATGTTAAATCGTATCGGTGGTTTACCGTTCAAAACTGTTTTGTATTGTGTGGCAGGCCTGTTTTGGCTCGTCCATGTGGATGCGATAGTGGTAAGGGGACAAGATCTGGAAGAGCATCGCGCCGACGCGGGGCAGACTCAAGAATTGTTGCGAAAATTGGATTGGGGCACTCTCCAATTTGATGTAAAAACGTCGTTGATGCACTTGATGGTCACGGGTGGGGTGGAGAAATTAAGTTTGCCAACCCCATCACCTCATATCACTCGTGGTTATGTGGGTACCCCCCATTGGCCAGGGTCGACATTGGGATTTTCGTTCAATTCAGACGCGACCAACATTGCAATCGATGCGAGTATTTTGGGTGCATCGCGGCCGGTTCCAGTGACGTTGGAGACTGCTGAAGCCTCTCAGCAATTTGCCGACGGGAGAATCGTGTTTTCTGCGGCCGATGCGTCCGTCCATGGTAACACTGCGAAACTCGAATCTCATCCCGGCAATCATCGCATTGGTTTTTGGGTGGACGCTAGTGATTTTGTATCTTGGAAATACCAGGCGACCCGACCGGGGAATTATTCCATTTGGTTAACTTATTCCTGTGCCGGAACAGCCAATGAAAAAGCGTCTTCGATCGAAATTTCCGCGGGGGATATCACACTGCCTCTCTCGCTGACTCGCACCGGGAGTTGGTATGACTATGCCACGATCAGTGCCGGAGCGTTACGGATTGCGGCGGCAGAAGAGATCGAGATTCAAGTGAAATGCCGGGAACAGATCGGAGGGGCCGTGATGAACCTAAAAGCGGTCACTCTTGTGCCCGTCAGTGAAGGTGTCGCGGTTGTTCAGCCAGAAAACGGTTCGATTCGCCTGCATGCCGAGGACGCCACAATCTGGGGGACGCTATTGCAATGGGAACCGAAGCCTGAGAAACAAACCTTGGGTTATTGGGCAAATCCGCATGATTTTGCAACTTGGGAATTTGAGGTCCTGCACAG
>JBGSIY010000411.1:0-2058 GCA_041742275.1 Pirellulaceae bacterium
TCAAAGGGGATTGCCAACGAGCCTTTACATTGTTTTATCGAAATCGACTGTCCTATAATGAAATTGCAGAACAAATGAAAGTGCCGTTAGGTACAGTTAAGACATGGGTGCATCGTGCACGTCGGGAACTAATAGAACGTCTGTCAAGCAGAGGAACGATCGATGTTCGACAAAAATCAATGCCAGCAAGTTGAATCGTGGATTCAAGATTCACTTGACCTTCGCCAACCTGCAGATTCCGATCCTCGGGTTTTGCAACATGTCGCTGTTTGCGCAGAATGCGATGAGCGACTGATGGCCTATGTGCAATTGTCCGATGTGCTAGAGATGGCCTTCCATTCACCCACCGAATCAATTCCCAATGGCTGTGAGATTGGTTTAGGCGAAAATTCGATTGATATCGGCCGCGATAGTCTGATCAGTTCGAACCTCCCCGTTTTGGAGCCACATTCAATCGGTGATATCTTGGGTGGGGCAGCGCGCGAACGCGCGAACACGCCGGGAAATCACGATTCGGGCAAGAGCATTTCAGTCCCGACAACAATGCGTCGATCCACGGTGCACCCTCGTCAGCTAAGCTGGCAGAGTTTGGTGGGGACATTAGCCGCGTCGGTATTGGCTATTGTAGCTTTTGAAGGTCGATTCCCTTTTCCTGCGCCATCCATTTCTAGAGACAATCCTGTCGTTGCAAGGCAGAATGGGGCTCCAGCGGCGTCGATCCCATCTCCGACTCAGAGTGGGAGCTATCTCAATTTGCCCTCGGCCTACGACGTAGGCGATTGGTATTTCGGCTCGATGTGGGGATCGAATCGAGAGCCCGTCAAGGCGAATCCGGTCAGAGCCACGCCGGCTTCATTGTTGACCTGTTATGAATTAACCTCCGAGTTGCCGGGAGTTCGCCCTCTGAGAGGATCGGTTGATATGACATGGGGATACCTTCAAAAGTTTATGTCCAGTGATTCGGAACCGCCTCAACAACGTTTGCCCAAGCAGCCTGATGTGGGACGAGACAACCGCTATGCCGATAGTGCGTTGTTTATTTAGACCTTCACGTTGTTGAGAAACATGGCTTCCTGCGCTGTGGTTCTCAGCTGCAATTATTCGTGGCCGCCTCCGACAACGACGCGCAACTTTAAATCGGCGCGATTCGAAAAGCGAGCCGTTTTGAGACAGGTCATTTCTGACGTATCTGCTCAAATCATTCCCATCCTGACGGGCAACAACCATTCCGATTCCAGTGCCAGTTCACCTGCCGGTTTCTCCGCCGTAAAGTGGTGGAGCTGGCCCCTTTTTCTGTAAACGATTACCATTGTCAGAAGTTTGGTCGTAATCCACCCGATGTTGGCAGGCGAAAGGCACAAAATGAGACTCGTTCAAACGACTTCGATAGCACTGACCCTTTTGATAACACTGGCGGCGAACGGACAGGAGACCGTCCTTGTGGAGCCTTTGTTTCGCGAACTTCCACCGGGTATCTTTGTTGACAGTAGTGTGGAAGTCCCCGCAGCTCAAAGGAAATCGATTGGCCAAAAGCTGGGGGGAAGCCTCGAGCGACTCTCGAATTCGATCGTTCGCGTCCACGGGCGTTCCATTCAGGTAAACGTGATTGCCGCTGTGGATGATGCAAACGCACGGGCGGTGTATGCGTCCCTAGCGAAAATGAAGTCGCCTCCCTTCCTGGAGCAGAAGGGACCTTTGATCATTGAATACGTCGGCTCCGAGATTGACGCAGCCCTCGCCATTAAAACGTCCTATGAACTCGGCATTTTGAAAAAGCCGACTTCGGTCAAGTACCGCGTTGTGGCGGACTTGGCAGCGGTGGAAACGATGGACTACATGGCGTGCAACCTATTGTTCAACCAATTCATTGCGTTGCAACGGGGGACGAACCAGCAAGCGGTTGAGCAAATCCAGACTCTCTCAAAAAACTTTACGTTTGGCCGCAATTTAGTTTTACGGAATCCGTCGCTCGGGGGTGGAAATTCGCAGTACACCTTCCTGCCTGAGGCCAGCGATTTGAGCGAAGGTCAACCGACGACTTCTTATACTTTTGGCCAG
>JBGSIY010000412.1:0-2469 GCA_041742275.1 Pirellulaceae bacterium
GTATTGAATCCCTACAATCGACTCTGGAACAATTCAAAGACCCCGAGAACGGAGCCCCGTTGGGTGCCAAACAAGTCAAGCAAGTTGAATTTGACGAAGCGAAATCTCACGTGACCCTCTCCATCGCCTTGACGTCCTATGCGGCCCCTTTGTTTGGTGAACTCACGGAACGTTTTCGCGAAATCACCAAAGAACATTTGCCCTCCGCATCCACGATCGACATTCAAATCGTCGACCACCCACGCCCCCCCGTTCCTCTGGGCCAATTAGGTTTGAAAGCCAAAAATGTAATCCTGGTCGGGTCCGGAAAAGGCGGCGTTGGCAAAAGTACCGTGGCTCTCAGCATCGCCCTCGCGTTAAAAAATGCCGGATGTAAAGTCGGATTATTGGACGCCGATGTTTATGGGCCGAGCATCCCTCACCTAACAGGCATCCGCGGCCAAGTCTCCAAGGTCGGTGACAAAATCGGTCTCTCGATTTTAACGGCATGCCATTGATGTCGATCGGGTTCATGGTCCCTCCCGATCAAGCTGTGATCTGGCGCGGTCCCATGTTGCACTCGGCCGTCACCACGTTTATCCGTGATGTGGCCTGGGGGGATTTGGATTTTTTAATTATCGACATGCCACCTGGTACCGGAGATATCGCTTTGACCCTCTCGCAAATGTTGCCGATCACAGGAGCCGTCGTGGTGTGCACGCCTCAAGAAGTCGCTTTGATTGACGCGATCAAGGCCGTGGCGATGTTCAAACAGGTCAAGATCCCAATCGCGGGAGTCGTCGAAAACATGAGCAGCTTTATCTGCCCCGATAACGGCAAACGATATGACATTTTCGGCAAGGGGGGTGCTCGCGCCTACGCGGAAGATGCGGGGCTCCCGTTCCTCGGTGAAATCCCAATCAACATCAGCTTAAGAGAACGGGGCGATGCGGGGGAATCCGCGTTGAATTTCCAGGACCCCCAGGTCGCTCCTTATCTCGAAAAAATCGCTTATCAGTTGGTCAAACAATTCTCGCAGAAGGCCGCTGTTTCACCGGTTAAAGTTTCGCTCCCCGTATTGGGTTAAACCCCATAACGTTGTTCCAAGCTCCGGAATTCGACTACCCGTGATTCCGTAGCAACCCAAACATAATTTGAGGCCGACTCGCTTTCACGCGAGCCGGCTTTTTTTGTAGGCCCATTGTTCATGATGTGTTTAAAAAACATTTGGGGACAATTGCTCTACAATCCATCAAACCTACAAAAAACAATAAGGCGGGCAGACTGAAATTTATAAAGCGGGTGTCACTAAAATTTGCGATCAAATTTGCAGCACTGAAATCTGCCGAAGACGCTGGTTGCCAAAAAAATCCTCCCAAGAAATCTGGCTCCCTTCGCCCCTGGTACGCCGGGGGAGAAGGGCTGTGTGTCGAGCCGGAACTCTGGCGAAATCCACTACGCTTGAAAGAAAACCGATCTGCCGTTGGTCTGAGCACCCAACGAGTCTCCAAAGCAGCCCCCCCGCCACGACTGGCCTTTAACGACTGGCCTTTAACGACTGGGTATTTCGGTCAGTATTACGTTCGGCGCAAAAAAATAGGACTGCTATGCAGTCCTGTCTCGTTGTTTCGTTTCAGTAAGCCGTCAAGCTTACTTCTTTTTCTTTACAGCTTTTTTAGCTGCAGCTTTCTTTGCAGGAGCTTTTTTTGCAGGGGCTTTCTTTGCAGGAGCTTTCTTTGCAGGAGCTTTTTTTGCAGGAGCCTTTTTTGCAGGAGCTTTCTTAGCCACAGTAATATCCTCCGATAAAATCACGGCAATCAATCCAGGTTTTCAAGGTCCGCTCTCTCGGAAACGACCAAAGTCGAATCCAATCCAGCAATCTTTGCTACCTGAACCCATCGCCAAACCAAAAATCCGATCCAAACCAATGGATTCGGTTAGCAATCTTTTCCATCGAGAGTCTTTCCCAAGACATCGACTTAGCCCCCCAAATTTTTTCAATCAACATTTGGCCACGATGATTGAAACTTTGTTGAGCGAGGAAAAGATTTCCTTCGTTAGTAAAGTTTTAGGCGATCTCAATTTCCATTTCAATATAGTTTTCGAATTTTTTCTTGATTCGCATTAATAAAAACGTTTCCATCAACACGTGTTCAACACAAGAACTCGCACTGAAAGTCGACGAACGACACCTGAAAACAAAACAACTCAATGCAAAAGCAATTCACAAACAAACAACGTCAATCGCGTTTTTGTCAATCGCGTTGACCTCAAGACGACATTGTTGAATTTGAAAATTCAATTGGGAACCCGATGTCCTTTATTCAACGCCTATTCTTTGCCATGCTGAAAAACACCTATAAAACCAGCGAAATAATCGCATTTCGATTCGTTGGCCAACACGACACAAGCCTCAATAAATATTGGCGCTGAGAATATTTGATGACTTGCACTTGTTACATCAACCACGAAAACGAAAACACAGTTCAA
>JBGSIY010000413.1:0-8680 GCA_041742275.1 Pirellulaceae bacterium
ATTCCTTTCTGACTGAAGTGTTTCAGTTCGTTTGTGGGGAATCTGGCTTTTTTCATAAACCGGAGATTAGCGAAACCTCAGTTTTTACGGCATAAAAATGCTTCACAGCGTAGCCTGAAGGGGTGCCAGCGACGTTCTTGATTCGCCCTGCTCGCCTTTAAATCGGGGTGCTGAAAAAAGAATTCGTAATCGGACCGGTAATTTCGCTGGGCTAAAAAGGTCCAGCAAAGGCCTTCAACAGCTTCGCCGCCGATAAACCAAACGCGGAAATTATTTTGGGTCATATCCTAAGTGGCTAAGGTCGCTTATCAGATTGACAGCAAGCCAAATATGTATAACTGCAGCACCGCAACAGTGTATGGATCACCGTCGACCGCCTCTTCAACTCATGCCAAGAGACCAAGCAACAGGTCCGTGCGATGAAAGCTGTTCGCAGGCCTGAAATTGGAAATTCAGCACATTGGGAATACTAGCATTGTTGCTAGCAGGTTTTATTGGCATTGATTTGCACAGGCGAATTCGGGAAAAGGCGTTTTATTCCGGGGGGAATTTGTCGAGATCCGTGGCCAAAACGCTCAATCGTTTGGTTAGTTACATTTCCATAGGCACTTCCCCATGCCAAATTTGAAAAACACCCCGTCCCCATCTGTTCCTGACTCCAACATCGCTTCGCCCGCAGGTCCCTTAATGTCGCAATGGCTGCTGGTTCTTTCGATGTGCTGTTTAATCTGTTTGGCTGGATGCAATGCGGATCCAGGCTCTCGTCGTGAAATTCAACTTTTGCGCGCCGAGATCTTGGAATTAGAAGATGAATACTATGCTTTGAAAAGTCGTTGTGGCGAGCCCGTCGACAGCGGGACTTCACGTCGGAACCGCCAAAGAAACTCACTGAATCGCGATAACAACGACTACTATTGTCCGGATTGTGGGCAGTCGTTTTCCAGTCCAGATCATAGCGAACATCAATACGCTCCCGCCTACAACCCGTCCGACCCGATCTTAGATAGCGGGTCGAGCGGAAGGATACTCGAGCCCACACAAACGACACCACAGACTCAACCGGACATTCAGCCAGAAGAAATTGATCTGCAGATAGAGGGAGTCGAACCACCCGATCAAAGCTCCAGAAACGGTTCGGGACGGACTTTCTCAGACCGCACGCGCAGTGATCGACAAATGGCACAGCGCCAGCCGCCGCGCGACGAATTGTCATTGACTATTGATGCCCTAACGGACACCCCTGCTCTCGTGTCTGTTTCCGAAGAAAAAATTGATTTTGTGGTGAAAGCCATTAATCGAGATGCGGACCCGGCCCCCGATGGTTTGTGGTTGGCACTGCCAGTTCCAATCCAAAAAACAAACTCTGCAATGCCATCAAAAATCCAGATTAGCGCCATGAACCCTGCATTACCTAACGGCCAGCAGCGTATTGGATTTTGGAAATTTGATCAAAACCGAATCGCAAGTCTGATCAAAGAAACGGAAACCTCGCGCGAAATTCGCATTTTTGTCCCTTGGCAAAGCCAGCCGACGCCTGGTAGCGAGTTGATTGTTTTTGTGCGCAGCCATGACAATTCTGGCAACGTCCGCGAGGGGTCGGGATTTGTCGTCATTGAATCGACATCAAGTGATTCGGTCAACTTGGTGGCCGATGCAAAGGACACCCCTGGCCAATCTAAGGGAGAGACGTCTCGCACCCCGACGTCGTCCCCAGGTAGCGCCGTGCAGTCCCAGAACCCATCCTGGAGTCCCCTACGCTAATTTTAGCTGTTGGTTTGGGCCTCAAGGGAAAAGGGCCGGTTTTGCGCCTGCTCCAAGTTCGAGTCAGCTTCTTTCGGGTTAGACCGCTAGGGATCTTCGATGAATCGACTGGAATTGTGGGGGCTTGGAGCGGCAATTCGCCTGAATTTCCGAAACAAGCGCTAAATTCGGCGGGATTTCTTTGTTTTGTGTGATGTCCGCCGTTACAATCTATTAAAGTGTCCTATTTTCTTGAATAATTGGACTCTGCCAATTAGTATTTATTGATGCAGGTGTCATATTCTAAAGGTTTTTAAACGTTCACCGTTTGGGGCAAGACGGTGTGCGACCTGTAGAATGCACCGTAAACCAACATTTTTGCACACATGAATAAAGGTACGACAATGTACAAGTGGTTCTTCGCCATGACACTGGCGTTTTTGACGACCGCCGTTTTCGACGTTCAATCGGCAAATGCCCAAGCTGGCGGCCCGGGTGGGGGTGGAGACACTGGAGGTATCGATATCGATGCTAATGGTGTACTGCGAACTAAATCGATTATTGACCAAACAGGTCGAATCGATAGTCAGCGATTGAAAGCGGCCAAGGCGTCTTTGAATCAAGACCTACAACGGCCAAGTCAATCGCGAAAAGTTTCGCTACGACGCTATGAGGCGGCCGTGATGGCAGCTCAAGCGTCCGGTGGGGAATTGCCCGACGATATCAAGTATCTTGCGGGTCTCACCGGGATTACAGCCGTTTATGCCTTCCCCGAATCAGGCGAGATTGTTATCGAAGGTCCTGCAGAAGGCTTTTATATCAATTCACAAAATCGCGTCGTTGGCACCGAAACGGGTGCTGCTATTCTCCAAGGCGAAGATTTGGTCGTCGCCCTGCGTGCCTTTCGCCCCGGTGCAAAGGCCACTGGAAACATCTCGGTTTCTATCGATCCAACAGCTGAAGGTTCGGTCCGTTTTTCAGAAGCCTTCGCCCGCCTGGCCCAAAACCCTCAAGCGATTCGTGGTAACGAAATCGCAATCGCTAACAACCTGAAACAAGCGATGGGGATGCAAACAATCACCATCAAGGGCGTTTCACCAAAAACTCGATTTGCTCAAGTTCTGGCTGAGGCCGACTATCGTATGAAACTAATTGGCATGGGTCTGGAAAACCCACCCGTGCGAATCAACAATTACGTTGACCACATGCCAATGGTCGCAAATAACGCTCTCAACCGCTGGTACTTTCAACCTCTATACGACTGCGTGGCCTTGAGTTCCGATGAGCTTTCCATGGAATTTCGTGGCGGCGGAGTTGAATTGGTTGCCGAACAGGACCGTGTTAATGGCGGAGAACGAGAACAAAATGTTGGTAAGGCGAACAAAGCCGCTCGCAACTTTGCCGCTTCGTTCACTAAAGAATATGAACTCCTGTCCAAACGAATGACCCTCTATGGTGAGCTTCGCAATCTGATGGATATCGCTGTCGCGGCAGCCTTCATTCAAAAAATGGACCTGTTCTCAAAAACCAATTGGGATATGAGTCATTTAGGTGACGAAAGTAAATTCAAAACCGAACGGTTCGCAGCGCCAACCCAAGTCGAACCTGTCATCAATACTGTTTGGCGAGATGGTGCTTTTTCCACTCCAATCGGTGGCGGTGTCAGCATCCGGCCGTTTACGGCCTTCAGTGACGAAAACCTACAAAAAGCCGATTCGCGAGAAATGGAATCCAAACGAGAAGCCATTACTTTTGACAACTTGAAAAATGATCAGTGGTGGTGGGATTGATCCCTGCAACCTGTCGATCCTACTCCATTAACGCAACTTAATTCGAAGGCCCGCGTGGAAATTCCACCGGGCTTTTTTTTTAACTTTTCCGCCCCCCAAATCTAGCGATTAACATTAGACCTGGATTTAACCACTAACACTTTCTTTAAGTTGTTTTAGCTGGATCTTGTTGCATGATGGCCCCCGCCCACATTGCTCGGAGTTTGCCGCAACCCGTTCCAGAATTCAATTATCCGATCTGTGAGCGGCAAAGGACTGACCTCCAGCATTGCCAGTCAGCCCCCCGTTAAACGCCATGCACTTTTTAATTATTCAGCTGTCACCCCCAGCTAGGTGCCAGCCACTTTTTTACCCCAGCCACTTTTGAACGGCCACTTTTTGAACGTATCAACGACAGCGTCGAGGTGATATTTCCATGATTGGCATTACCTTCACCGCAAGTAGTGGACTTGGCGACCAACCGGCAGCTGAAGCCTGGTTTCCGCCCCTAACTCTGAATCCTGCCATTCCGTTCGGGGAACCGAACCCGATTCAACACATCTCAGGCAATCACCCACCGAGAATCAGGATGTGCAATAACAGATTCAAACATCGCGATGCAATCCCTACGCGTTCCAGTAGGAACCCATTGACCAAGCGTCTTCAAAGCTGGTAGAGATTTTTCGCCAAGGCTTTCGAAGGAGATATGGCTCATTACGCGGATATCGAACTTGCGGTTTCTTCGTCCGAGACAGTGTCCGAAAACGCCGAGTCGTTTTGTGAAGAGGGGAATGGATATTCACTCATTTTTCCCCGACCGCGTATTTTCGACTTTCACAGTGTGTCCGATCGACGTGTCCGATCGACTCACCTAATAATCGCCAGTTACGGTCATCGAACCTAAAGTGTAGTTGTCCAAATACCATTGTTGCCATTGGGCAACCGAGGTCCCGGCATCAGCTCCCGTTAATTTTTTGAGTGCATTAATGACTTCTGCGTTGGTAATGATTTTTTCAATTTCTTGAGGTCCACCCCCACCACCGGGGTTAAAGGATGTCCCTTGGTTGCTATTGGTAACATTCATGCGGTTTGGATCCGAAGCATAGGGATTTTTTTGTTTGTGCTTCGTTTGCACGGCATTGACCAATGGCAATATCGCATTGGACTGTCCCAATTCGCCAAGGCAGAACGCGCCCCATTGCAGAATATCGTTTTTAGGGTGGGCAAGAGATTGCAAAAGTTTTTGCGAAGCGAGGGCTCGGTTGCAGTCAGCTCGACTATCGAAACTGGGTTGGAGCAGTAGGCTCAGCGCACGATCTCGAATTCCGGGGTCAGGATCTTCCATCAAAAAATGCAAAAGCGCTGATTGAGAGGCGCCGCAGGGGATTCCTCCAATGACTTCCAGGTATACCCGTCGCGTCGCCACATCCGTTTCGGCTCGCGCGTATTCTTCGACGAGAGGAATCGAGACCTCATCGACAATACCAACAAGTTCTGCCGTCAATTCTGCCATACTTTTTCGAGCGAATTGCCGTTTCCATTTGACAAGTTCTGATCGCTTTTCTCCGATCAACCGGTTTTGTTCCTCGTTGAGTGCATCAATTTTCATTTGCAATTGAGGAATCCAACGCCCTCCCACTTGAACATACCCATTCGCCAAAAAGAACTGTTCTTCGGGATGCCAGCGACCATCGACTTTTGTCCACCCTGCTTTTTGCAGTTCCTTGGCAGCAAGATCGTCGGCAGGATCGAGTTCAGCGATTCGTAATAAATGAACTTCAATCTGTGATTTGAGAACAACCTTTCCGCTTTTTTGTTCGAGACACCAATTGACGATTTCCCAGTGTGCATCGGCTGTGTCTGCTAGATTTTCGACTTTGGTTTCGTATTCAATAGCAGCAACGTTGACAGCACGCCACGTCACGCCCGAACGGGCCATCTGAATTTTCCCTCCCGATTCGGTCTCGATTACAATGCTAGACTCACCTGTCGTCGGGTCTTTGTAATCTTTGTCGATCAGTTTGCCGTAAATTGCTCCGCCAGTACTGCGAACATCCAAGTACCCCCATTCGTCGGCTGAGCAGAGGGGCTGGGACAGAAAACAAGCCGCCACGCCGGTTGTCCAACATGTCGTTTGGATTGGACGCCTCAGTACCCCACCTAAAGGTAACCGCCCCAAAAAGCCCATTTGTTTCCAAACCATTTTTCATTCCCTTATTAATCGCCAATGTCCGCCAAGGCATCGATACGAGACCGCGACCACACAGAGCCAAAAACTATTGAGCCAAAAATTTTGATGAAGCCCGGTAATGTGTCTTTCCCCGCTTTTACCGATTCCGCCCCATGCCCTCTTTTCATTTTTCCGATCTCTGGCCGCTAGTGCGTTGTCACAGTTTGACTTTTTGGCTCGTGGATATTGTAGAGATCCTGTGGCTTCGGCTTCTTTAGCAAGAACCACTATATCCCACCCTCATTCATAGTTGTCACAAAGCACTGGGCGAGCTAACCTCTCGAACGCCATCGGTTTGTGAGGCGCCGAAGTCGAAGCTCCTGCCTAACGTCAGTTCGCCTGTCCACGCCCTTGTTCAACTGGACCTAATCGATCACGAAAGACAGTGTCTAGAGTCACCATTTTTCACACATCGACGACACGTCACGGCCTGCATGAGCGCAACCTGCAATGGATCCTTAAATTATAGGCGAACTTTTCAGGTTTGGCGAATCGATCTGGGTATTGGGACTGCTCCAATGACGGGAAACACCCGTTTGAGAGATTTTAGTGGCGACGAATCCGTACGGGAACTCGTGTCCCATCAATTCGGGAACGCCCCCAGCAAACAAGGCACATGGCAATTATGGCGATCACAATGGACAACGATGGTTCAGGAATCGCAGTAGCTCTCCAGGAAACGGCAAACGCCGAATCGACGTTGCTGGTCACTCTCAGCGTGTAGCTGCCTGCCGACAGGCTGTTCAAGTAAATATGTTCGACGTTGCCAATGGTGGATACACTCGAATCAAGCAACGGGCCCAGAAAACTTCCTGAGGAATCAAACAGTTCCAAATCCATGTTGGCCAATAGCTGAGTCGGAGTAAAAACTCCCACGTCGGGATTGGTGTCCGTGATTTCCATATTCCAATTCAACATAATCGAGACATCCAGCCAGGCTGCCCCCTCGGCAATCTCAATGCCATAGAAAATTGAATCCGCTGGATCGATGGAACTTTGGAAGTCCCAACCATGGTCTCCGATCGCAGTCACAGGTTCGATCAAAGACCCCGCAAACTGCCCCCCCTCTAAAATCTTGTAGCTGTTGTAGATATTCAATTCACCGGCTCCGAACACGGTATCCAGGGGACGAGTCGTCGTACGATCCCAATCCACGAATTCTTCTTTGGTCGCACCGGCCATCAAAATCGAACGAATGGTTTGACTCCGTGTCGCATCGGTCCCAGCACCTCGCTGGTGTAAAATGGCGGCAGCCGAACTGACCGCAGGCGTCGCTGTGCTAGAATTGGCAAAGGGTGCGACAATATCGGGCTTGACCCGTCCGGTACCATAAAATCGAGTCAATCCACTTCCGTGCCCCCCCGAAGATTGCCCCACACTGATGACGTTATAAGCATGCACCAAATAGTCGGGGATGTTCCCACCATTGCTGGTTCCTACGGCGATCGTGATGTCATCGCGATTGACCACATAGTCAATCCGTTGCATTAAATTGACTCGATCCGCAACGTTATCACCGGCTCCAATATAGCTATGATTTTGGACCTGGAAGTTCTGTACAACGGGATCCGCGCCCGAAACAAATCCCATTTTATTGTCAATCCAATCGTTAGCCTCGTAACCGGTAATGTTCGTAATCCCGTTGGCCATGCTCCCCGTGTTTCCAAAAAACACGCTCGCCACATTAGTCGCGTGCGTTGTCGATCCTGTGGAAGCACCGGTTCCGTCAATGATCGTTTTTCCCGTGAATTGAGCTGATGCAGCGTTGGGAAGATAGAGCGTTCCCGCCTGATTCCCAGGGGCCTCAACCATCGAAACAACGATCCCTTGTCCCCGCTCTAAACTGGCACCCTGCTCAGTCAGCAATTGCGTCCAGCCAATATCTTCACGCCAATCCGCCAGCAAGGCTCCCGTCCCCCAGGGTGCAAATGTAAAAACGAGCAGGAACAAGCCCCATGTCAAGGACTTCTGCGAATTTATTAATTTGGCAAGTCGAATTGCCGAGACCTGAAATGTTGAGAAACAGCCTTGTCCGAAACATGTCGGGAAGTAACGAGGCGTTAAATGATAACAGGACATAAATAGCTCACTGTCTGCAAATAAGTTAACTGTCGGCATTGGGCTGGAAGTAAACGCGAGAGATCATCCCAGAACAGGTTGACCTCACAAACCTCTTGTTACTCCTAATCTATCGTAAGCAAACGTTGGCCGTTTGGCAATAAAATTTAGGGAGTTGCGCCGGCAGTTCTCTGTGATTGGCACCCGATAAAAATAAAATTTAGTGGCTATTTGACGCGATAACGTCCATGGCCGACAATGTTGCGGGCGGGCGGGTCAAGGCGTATTCTTGAACTATTCCCGGTTTTGGGAACCAATCGTTTTCATCGATAGCAGAATAATCCATGGCGCAGATCACCAAATCCCAGATGGCCAAGCTTTTTTACCGTTTGGAAAAAGCTTACTCCGCAGGCATCGATCTGCTGTCGGTCTTTCGACGCGAGAGCGAAAATGGTCCCCCCGCATTTCGGTCATCGATGCAACAGGTCGCAAAAGCCATTCAGTCCGGAAGTAGTGTTGCCGAAAGCTTTTTATCGCTAGGCGATTATTTCCCGCCGTTGGTCATTTCGATTGTGAAAGCCGGGGAGCGAGGGGGGAGGTTGGAAGAGTCCTTTGGTCGCTTATCGAAACATTACGATGGTTTGGTTAAATTTCGCAACCGCTTGCTCGGTGGCATGGCTTGGCCTTTATTTGAGCTCACGTTGGCGATTTTCATCGTTGGTGCGTTGATGCTCATTCTCGGATATATTTTTGAGACCAATGATCTTACTCCTGTCGATTGGTTCGGATTGGGCCTCAGCACAACGGGTAACTTTACGCTTTATGTGACCCTCGTTTTTCTTTTTGCCAGCACAGTGTTTGTGGTCATCTTCGGTTCGATGAA
>JBGSIY010000414.1:0-1828 GCA_041742275.1 Pirellulaceae bacterium
AGTCGACATCGATCATGCCACTGACAAGTTCCCCACCGGCCACCTCCAGGATCAATTGGGCACAACGGCGACTGGCCCAATCCAATGCTTCGATATTGACGTTGCGTTCGAAGCGAAACGAAGAATCGCTTTGTAAATTCAAGGTGCGAGCCGTGGCTCGAATCGCGGCGGGTGCGAACCAGGCGGCTTCGATTAACACGTCCGTTGTCGCCATGGAAATTTCGGTGCTCAATCCTCCCATGACTCCACCGATCGCAATCGGGCGATGCTGATCGGCGATGACGCACATGCCAGGCTGGAGTGAATACTCCACATGGTTGATGGCCGCTAACATCTCTTCGGCCAGCGGTTCTCGAACCACGATTTGTCCACCGTCAATTTTAGAGAAATCGAAAGTGTGTAGAGGTTGACCACATTCCATCATGACATAATTGCTTACATCGACCACGTTATTGACGGATTCGATCTCCACCGTTTTCAATCGGTTCACCAGCCAACTGGGGCTAGGGCCGATCTTGACCCCTTTAATAAGACGAGCCGTATAACGATGGCACAGTTTCGCGGACTCGATCCTCACGCGGCAAAAGTCGTCGATGTTTTTTGTCGAGGTCGCCGGTTGGGGGTCTGGGATTTTCAAGGGTTGGCCAAACAACACGGCGATCTCGCGGGCCACACCCAAGTGCCCTAAACAATCGGCTCGGTTACTCGTGACTTCCAGATCGATACAAAAATCCTGTCCCACCTGTTCGGTCGATTCGTGATTCAATCCCGACATCGTCAGACGCTCGGTGACTTCCTCTATGGAACAACCTGCGTCCACGTATTCTTGCAGCCATTGCCAGGAAACATCCATTACTTTACGACCTTATCAAAACACATTTTCTGAAAACGAAATATCAACAAACCATCGATCGGGCCGAAAAGCCGTGGCCCGGAAATTATAGGGCAGAACCTAAAACTGCCGTAGGAAGCGCACGTCATTGGTGTACATGTCCCTGATATCGGTGATGCCATGGCGAATCATACAGAGGCGTTCAACCCCCAAACCAAAGGCGAAACCAGTGTACTCGTCGGGATCAATTCCCACGGCCCGAAACACATTCGGGTCCACAATCCCCGCACCGCCAAACTCCACCCAACGCCCGTTCCAAAAGTAATCTGCTTCCACGCTCGGTTCGGTGAAAGGGAAAAAGGAAGGGCGGATGCGGATCGGCACGGACGAGCCCAAATAGTTGGTGGCAAACAGTTGCAGGACCGTCTTCAGGGTTGCCAACGTTACCTGCCGATCCACCATCAACCCCTCCATTTGGTGAAACATCGGATAGTGAGTCGGGTCTGCCGTGTCCGGTCGATAGACGCGGCCGAGCGAGATAATTCGAATGGGCGGTTTGCGATTTTCCATCACGCGAATTTGCACGGTGCTCGTTTGACTGCGGAGCAATGCCGCCGCTCCCTCTCGCTGCTGAGCCAATGAAAGATAAAAATTCTCTAATGGATCTCGAGCCGGATGATCACTAGGAATATTCAACGCCTCGAAGTTATGCCGTTCGTCTTCGACCTCGGGCCCAAACTCGGGGCTAAATCCCAATCGGCCCATGATGTCGATCAATTCCTCGATCGTTTGGGTAATCGGGTGCCGGCGCCCCAGGCGAACGGGTGTTCCCGGCAGGGTTCGGTCGAACTGCGGATCGACCTGACCCCGTTGCGTCTGCGAGGACATGCGGGATTGGGCATCATCAAAAGCCTGTTGAATTCCGGCTTTGACTCGGTTCAAATTTTGTCCTGCTGCGGGTTTGTCGGCCGGCCCGATTTGACCTAATTGCTTTTG
>JBGSIY010000415.1:0-3517 GCA_041742275.1 Pirellulaceae bacterium
TGCGGCGCGAATTGCAGCGACTCCAAGAGTCTCATGGTCCAAACCAATCCAGCCTGAAGTCCGATTCCCTTAATTCCAATCGTCAAGACTACCTTGATCCCTATCGGCCCATTCAAGACCCGGAAATCACACCTCCTGAAATCAAATCCGGTAGCGTTGACGCTGCACTTTCATCGTTGCGAAAACGCATCGAACTGTTGAATCAGGCTATGAAACAAGAGGGTTCGGAACCTCGCATTGCGAATCCCCCTCAATTACCGAATTCCGACCCCAACACCGCACCGAATCCCCAGCCAGCAGAGAACGCAACCTTTCCCCCCGTGTCGCCAAACGCCGTTGCAATGCAAACATCACCAACACCGGATACGACACTGTCCGAATCCAGCGATCCAGCGGCGGCCAATACTGAAATCCCCACCGGGGAACCGGTACTTCCATCACCCATCAACACTTTTGAGGTTGCCAACAGCTTGTTTCAAACTGGCAGTGTGACCAAAGCACTCGAGTATTATCAGGCTATCGAAAATGAATCACGGAGCGAACACGAGCAGTTCTGGTATCAATATTTTGTTGCTTCCTGCATACGCCAAGGTGGCGATCGAGCAGAAGCCACCAAAAGATATCGCGAATTGGCAAGTTCCGGAAAGTCCTCGTTCCCCGTCGAAAGTGCAAAGTGGTGGCTCAGCCATTTAGAACAAATCAAGACGTCGAAAGAAACTTTTCAACAAATCGATGCCCAAATTAATTTGATTGCCAAGGAATTAGAAAAATGACTTCAGCCTCTCATCAACACTTTGTGGAAATCATCGCTCAACTGGAACAACACTACGCCAAAACAGACCATCAACTGAATTCCCTTCGAGAATCGGTCCGTACTACCGACTGGAATGAAAGTCTGGCGATGAATGTCATCGAGCAGTTGGGAGAACTTCGTGCCTTCGGTGAGCAGGTCAACGTTGCTTTCGCAGCATTGGATATCAACGATCAACAATCAGCCCAAGTTCAGGGTGGAATCAAAAAAGTCGCTGACCAGATTCAAAGCCTTTTAGGAATAATCGGTGAATTGGAGAATTCAGCCAAACATTCCCGAGATCAACTCCTTCCTGAAATCAACGCCAGCGTTCGGGCGTTCCAGATGCATAAAGCGTATTCGGCCCAAGCCATCAGCTAGAGTTCAAGTTTTACAATAGTTTCCTGGTTCAATACTTTTGTCATCCTGGCAACACCAAAGAATAGGCGATCCATGATTGGGCGGCCAACGTTGCCGAACTCATTCCGTCTCTCAATTGTAAGTCGCCCCAACTCACGAAATTGTCCACAGAAATATTCGGTAACTTCCCGACGTGTACCTAAATTCTATTTGTTCCCTACAACCCGAAACCATACAGTCATATCAGCGCCATGGCGCCCAAAATTCTAGCAAGGTAAGCCCAACGCCATCGAAAACGAAATCGGGTTGTTAGAAAAAAATCTCGAATTTTTTTTGCCTTTTTCGACCTCCATAGAATTTATCTAGCCGGAACAATCTAACAAACAGCCGAGAGCACGCTTTCGACTGTAATTCTCCCTAACTCGCAGTGCCGTGAGACTTTAGGTCGTTGCGTTGCGTTGAAGCCTTGTGACCTGGCATCCTTCCCCGGCCCCCAAGTGGCTTGCTCGGCCAACGCCTGCCCGGCGACTTGGTTGCACGAAACGCTACCAGATTGCCGATTTCATTTGCAGGCAATTTTTTGTGGTTTTCCGCTAGCAGCTTGCGACTTACACCTTTGACTGAGACCTCCATTGCCTTGGAAACGATAGCAACACATTACTGTGCTGAAGTAGTCAGCGCTGGTGTTCCTGTTTCCAGTTTTGTTCCAACATCGACTCCACGATGTAGTGCGGATAAAGGTCAAAGGCATGGCTCAACCTCAAACGAGTAGAATTCCAATTGGTGAAGCCCGTTCGCTATCCAATGCTACCGGTCGGGCGTCCCAAGCAAAGGCACCGCGTGAAGCGTCCGAAAAATTTTCTGCTACCCTCGACAAAGACTGGAAGTCGCGACGAACAGAACGTCCCGAACGCCATCCAGAACCAGAAAACACCCGAACGCCGTCTGAAAAAAAGCCAGAATCGCACGCTGCGGAATCGATGCGAGCCAATAAAGCGAGTTTGATTGCCAAGCGACCACACCAAATCGTTGACACCGACGAAAACACGGCTGGGGAAATCGATCTTGAATTGTTAATGGCAGGAGTCGAAACCCCAACAGAACCCGAAGCCGACATTGAAATCGATATCGACTCCGACAAAGAAATGAGCCAGTCTGCAAGTTCTGATGTTCCTCAGATCGGGATGAATCATGTTGCAACGGAAGCTGAAATTGATCTTATTCAAGACCCTTCCTTTCGACCTCTCTCCGATTTATCTCAGGCGGCGGCGGATTCAGCCAAAGTTGATGAACAACTTGCAACGTCGACCTTATCAGGCCCGAGTGTATTGCCCCACGCCGAAGCAACCGTCAATGACGCTACCGTGACCAACCCAGTTGAATCGACACTCACAGGTTCAAAATTTCTGAACCACTCTGGTGAGGCCCGATCGGAGGCGACTGGCACTATAACGGATTCGCTCGAGTCGCAGGGTTCATCTGCCAATGCAACGGAAAATCCGCTGAATGCCGAACCGACTGAAATCAGTGACGCCGCTTCAGATAGCCAACCTAATCTTGGGGAATCCGATCCAGCAAAATTCGCCCAGGTCGCCCCGCGAACTCCCTCGCATGAAACACAGCGCGAGGAGCAACAAAAGGCCATAGATAAGCTAGAACAATCACAGTTGCACGGGTCCCAATCAGACGCGCTCGATTCGACTGATATCGATTCTTCACATTCCGATGCACAGACGCCGTTCGATAAACGACCAGGCACCGGTACGCTCCATCGAACTCTAGCCGAAACGCCATTGGCGACTGAGCAAGACTTGGCGGCGGCCTCTCCATCGGACTCGAACGCCGTTGAATCACTTCCTACTGCATCGCCGCTTCAAAATGACCTGTCGAGTCCACAAAACCTGAACCCTCAATTCATGGGGCACGAGCTTCATGCATTGTCCACCGAAGCCATGGGCAGCAATCAAACGGGGACAGCTGGTGTGATCGGCACGCCGGAATCGTCGGCAACCTATCAGAACCTGGAGTCCATTTCCGAACAAATTGCTCTTAAACTCACGGGCGATGACCAAACGTTAGTCGTCGAATTGGATCCTCGCGATCTGGGAAAACTAGAAATTGTCGTTTCCAATGAAAACGGCCAGTTGAGAATTCACATCAACGCTTCGGAAGCCTCCACGGGCGCCCTCTTCGAACGGCATCGTGATGCTCTACTGGACTTCATGGCTGCTCAAGGGATCGAGTTCTCTAGTTTGAATTTGAGCAGTGGTAGCGAAGAACGAAATGATTCGTTTCCCTTCGAAAGACAACCTGAAAACAAATATGCAATAAACGAACCTGGGCCAGAGTCCCAATATGATTCCCGGC
>JBGSIY010000416.1:0-2081 GCA_041742275.1 Pirellulaceae bacterium
CGGTATGAAAACGCCGGATAAATTTGTCTGTCGCCCCCCGGGTGAATGGCAATCGTTTGATATCGCCTTTCGCGGGGCGCGGTTTGACGGTGATATTAAAGTCGAGAAAGCGCGAGTGACCGTCTATCACAACGGCGAACTGATCCACGACGATTTTCCGTTAGAAAGAAAAACGGGAGCGGGCTTGGCCGAAGATGCTTCGCCCCGTCCCATCAAGTTTCAGGGACACCATAACCCAGTTCAGTTCCGCAACGTCTGGATACAGGAACTAACTTTAGAAAACGCGATCAAGGGTGAGTGACTTGGATGCCATCCCCCGTTCCTTCTTTCCGTTATCTGGCCGTCTAACGTTTTGATTGATCCATCTCTTCCAATTTCATTCGAATCGAATCCGCGTCGAGGATTTGGCCGCGTATTATCACCGTTTCGATACGTTGAGTGTTTGTGATATCTTGGGTCGGATCCGCTGCGAGAATAACCAAGTCGGCAATTTTGCCGGGGTCGATGGAGCCCAATTCATGTTCGCGATTGAGGAATTTTGCTGGGTTGATTGTTGCCGTCTTAATTGCTTCCAGTGGGGTGAGGCCTGCCTGAACCATGAGTTCGAGTTCCGTATGGAGGCTGAAGCCCGGGAGACAAAACGGATTTAAACAGTCGGTCCCCGCAAGAATGGGAACGCCGGCTCGATGCATGTCCAATAACAATTCAAGATTCCGCTTAAACGTTTTTTGACTTGTTTCAAATTGCTCTGCATTGCGACCACGTGGATCTTTTTCCGGAGCTATCGACTGGCGAAAAATGGCGGGAATGTACTTCAGATTAGGGTTGTTCTGAACGGTTTCCGTTTCCAAGTAGGCAAGATTTCTCAAGACGGTGAGGGTGGGGCATTGCCACGTTTCATTGCGAGCCAATTTTTCGAACAGTTGTTGGGCCTTGGCTGGGTCATAGCTGGCTAGGGCTCGTTGATTAACGAGACCCATCAACGCCTTATCATCGTACAACGTGCGAGAGATACCGGTTTCCTGGATCACCTCGGTTCGCAATTTGCGCAGCTCTTCTTCCTGCGACGATGTGGCAATGAAAAACTCATACAAGTGTTCCATTGAACGTTGCCCAGCATCCGACGCCTCCGCGATCGAAATGGTATATGGAACATGGCCAGCAAAGGGAAGCGATTGTCGCTTTGCCTCGCGAGCGATTTCAAAATAAGCCTCACGCGAAAGAAGCGAATAGACCTTCACAAAATCGGATTTCATATCAACTGCTTTTTGAACCGCGTCCACCGCAGAAGCGGCATCGTTGGCGACCAACGATGGTGCCCAAATCGGTTCCGGGCCGTCGACGATCGGACTGCCAATCGACATATCGGGGCCAAGGGCATCACCGTTGAGAAACTGATTCTGCCAAGTCCGATGGAAATGCATGCCCCACATGACTCGGACGCCCGTCACACCGTTTAGAGGAAACAGAGCCATTGATGAGGCGTGATACCAATGAATATGCATGTCCCACAAACCCGGGATCATGAATTTCCCGGTCATATCAATCGGTCGCACGTCGGTCTCCAGAATGGTTGTGTCGGACGGCGATACCGATACGATCTTCGCTCCCTGAATAACAACCGTCTGATCCTCCAGCACTTTTCCGTTGACTACATCGACCACATTTAAATGCAAGAAGGCGGTCCGAACCGTGGGTTCCTGCCAGGCACCTGACACGGGGGCCGGAAAGCACAATAAAACGAGCAAGCTGGTGTATCTGAATGCGTTGAGGAAATCGACCATTTTCTCTCCAAACAAAATGCTAGGGAACCTGGTTGCCCATCGCAGTTACCCTAGCGAACCCACATCGCGCGCTGCCGCCGTCAATGTGTCGTTTCGCGACTGACAGCGATTGCGTTTTGAATCAACAACATGCTTCAGCACAAGTGTTCGTTCATCAATTCGCTTTCTTAGGAGTAAAATTTCCATTAGCAACCGGCAAACTTCCCACAAACAGACCTTTGATTACTTGGGTCATATGAGGAATGTTTAATTTTTGCCATTCATCAGAGGGTTGATGATAGTCGGAATGCAGCGATC
>JBGSIY010000417.1:0-4341 GCA_041742275.1 Pirellulaceae bacterium
CAATTCCACTTCCAAATAGGCATCGCAGGGGGGGAAGATGGCCATTATTTGGTGATTCCAGCCACCACGAGTTAACTCTGCGATCAATGGGAGCACCAACGCAGCTGCCGCCCCATTTGCCGTCGTTCACAAAAACAACCGGTAATTTGTTTTCGACAAGGTGATCGACTCGTTTTGAAAACCGGGAAGGCGTCGTATCGAAAGAAACGATACAAACCAGATCCGGATCCTTGTTCCCCCACTCCGTCAAGTGCAAGGCTTCAGCACAGATTAACGGCAAGAAACTGATTCCGAACCCAGCTGCCCGAATCGGAGAGCGTTTGATTTTACTTCTTTGCTTCTTTGAAGCATCCGTCGTTTCAAAGATTGAAGGAATCCCCTTTTGAATCAATCTCACTGTTTCGGGTGTGACTACAGGCAGTACGGATGGAATTCCTTGTTGAGATCGGAATATCGACTTGATGTCACTCCGGTCAACTCCTAGTTGCTTATAGAATTGCTGACCCTCGGCGCTTCGTCTCGGCGTGTGGGTTCCAGCGAATACCGTTAGATTGAGCGATCGCGAAAATCCACAAATGGTTTCGAGGCATTCCCACGGCACGCTACATTCGGGAAAAAGTACCATATCAGGCACTTCACCAGATGAAGCCAACCAGCCAAATAATTCCTCGATCCGTGAATTTGACCAAGAGACGTAATGCTTGCGGATACTTCGAAGTGCATCTCTGACGCGAAAATTTGTTCGACCCAATTGGGCGACAGTAAAATCTGATGTCGGTTCGGACAAATAGTCGCGATCCGCAATGGTTACTGCCGGGTGAGAGGTGAGCTGAAAAATACCAATTTTCAGTGTGCGGTCCATGTTACAAACCAGTTGGTTGAATTCCACATATCAATTCTTGGATTGTAATTGTAGACATTTTTGACCGTTAAAGGCTCGGGTGCCTAGAATGTCCTAGTGTCAGAAATCGGAATTAACCTTGCACTAAAGCCAGTTGCTTCCCAGTTTAACTTTGGTTTGCCCAAGCTTACCGATTTTACCGGTGTATCCCCGATACGAATGCCTAACTGCAGAATTCAAACTTCATGTCAATTTGAACTAAACAAAGTGGCGAATTTAAATCCGTGTCAATCTGGGAAAGAACTCGCCTTGGTGCCACATCAATGTGATTTTTGACACTAGTTCATTCAAAACAGCTTAGAAAACTATCGGATTGAACCTCCCTCACAGGAACTTGCCGCCTGTTGGTGAGACGGAATTGGAAATACCTTCAGGAAACCTTCTTGTTGGGTCCAGATCAGCGGAACGGTTTTTTGGTGCAGCTGGCGAAGGCTCATCCCCTCGGATTCCGCACCCTCCAGAAAACGATTTACTAACTGGGGTGAAAGAGAAGTCAAGCGGAGAATCCGACTAACGTATGTCCGGTCAAGGCCGATGGCGTGGCCCAATTCGTCTAGCGTGGTATATTCGCCTGACTCAAGTTGCTCCTGCCACATCCATGCCTTGGCGAGGTTTGCAGCAAGGGCGTTGTTCGGTGCGGGAGCGAGCTGGTGATTTGCGCCGGAGGCGTCGTCTTGGGCGAGGATCATTTGGCGGCCGTTGCGGCGATAGAATTTGACCGGGATCCGGACGACAACGGTGTTCGTTTCGGGCTGGATCACAAAGCCGGAATCGTCGTTGGTTTCAGCTGAACTATTTTTTCTTTTCGCTTTGGCCATTCTTGCGTTCGCTCATTGGTTTTAACTCGTCCACAATCTGCTCAATGCCGTTGGCGCGGAACTCGATTGCAACTTCATTTTTGTTAACGGTTATCGATTCGATTAAGAGCTCAAGAACTCGACGTTGTTCTTCGGGATACAAGACCTCCCAAACCGGGTCGAGCCTCTGCAGGGCGCTCGTGACCTCGGAAAGTTCAATGTGCCCGGTCGTTCCTTTGCTTGATTCCAGATTACGGATCGCGGCGTCCAGCGACTTGATTTCGCCATTGATTCGTTTCAGTTCCGATTGGACGAAGTTGCCCTCGGGATCTTTGAGTGCCAACAACGACCGGGCCCCTTGTTCCGCCTGTTTGCGCCGTCCGCGCATGTCGTCCAATCGCGAAACAACGTCCGCCTCCGGGCCAGTAGCCCCACGTGTGGCAACCTCGCGGAACGTGCGAGCGATCACGTCGGGGTGGCGGAGCAAAGCGCGGAGTTGGTTGACGACGATCTGTTCGATTTCGCCTGCGGGTAGCGATGGTAGTTTGCATTGGCCGTACCCCGTCTTCACCCTTTTCGAACAGGTGTAATATCGATATTCCCGACCGTGGTTCTTCGTCCATGCAGGTTGGATGAGACTTCCGCATTCACCACATCGTAGCATTCGTCTCAACAAAGCGAATCGTTTGGACTGGTGTTTATGGGCCACGCGGTGGTTCGCCTTAAGAACAGCCTGAACCTTTTCAAATAGCTCATCGCTCACAATCGCTTTGTGTTCAGCCGGGTACAGTACGCCTTTGTGCTGAATGCGACCAATGTATTTATGATCAGTCAATATGTCGTAGACGATACGTTCGCGGAAACATTGACCGCCGAAGTCCTTTCCTGTTTTCGTCCGAAACGCTTTCGTTAATATCCCTTCCGCGTTTAGTGCCTCGGCAATCTTCCGGCACGACTGCATTTCCAGCGACATTTTGAAAATGCGACGTACTAACTTGGCCTCTTTCTCGTTGATCACGTATCGCCGATCAACGATATCAAGTCCCAATTTCGGCTGGCCTCCGATGTACTTACCTTGCCGAGCCGTCGCCAGTTTCTTGTCTCGAATCCTCTCGCCAATAATCTCTCGCTCAAATTGGGCAAACGAGAGGAGAATATTGAGCGTCAATCGGCCCATCGAAGTAGTCGTGTTGAACTGTTGGGTGACCGACACGAAGGAAACTTTGTATTCGTCAAACAAAGCAATTAGCTTTGAGAAATCGAGTAGCGAGCGGCTGAGTCGATCGACCTTATACACGACAACGCAATCGACCTTGCCGGCTTGAATATCAGCTATTAGGGCGGTTAGCGCCGGCCGTTCCATATTTCCGCCAGAGAATCCGCCGTCGTCGTACCGAGTGGCGATTTTGTGCCAGCCTTCGTGGACTTGCGACTGGATGTACGCCTCAGCGGAGGATCGCTGGGCATCAAGTGAGTTGAATTCCTGATCAAGCCCTTCTTCGTGGCTCTTTCGCGTATAGATTGCGCACCGGGTGACAGGCTTGAGGCGGGAGGCGGGAGGCTGTAGGCTGTTACTCATGAGAGACCACACCAAATTGCGAGCGTTTGAATTGGCGGATCAACTTGCGGTTGCGATTTATCAGCATACGCGTGAATTTCCTCGAGAAGAACAGTTCGGATTGACCTCTCAAATTCGCCGAGCTGCTGTCTCGGTCGCCTCGAACATTGTGGAAGGGTGTGCTCGAAATTCACTAGCTGACTATTTGAGGTTTCTGGATATCGCTTACGGTTCAGCCCGAGAGCTGGAATACCAGCTCTCTCTCGCCGAGCGTTTGGGTTTCCTACCGCAAACGGATTCTGAAGCACTGCGAAGTTTGGCTGTCGAAACCTGCAAAGTGCTAAACGGACTAATCCGGTCTTTAAAAACCACTTAATCATTGCCTTCCCTCCGGTCTCCGGTCTCCAGTCTCCAGCCTTAAGGCTGCCTTCAGCCCAAAGAACCGGCGTCCGCCGCAATGCCTCCCGGTGATCGCTCTTGCGACGGCGCTCAAGCTTCGATACGTTTTTCCATTGAACAGAAACCCGTTAGCCTGAACGGTTACCTCGTGTCGGTTGCCATGCCAGTCACGAAGCAGTCGCGTGCCTGGTTGGAGGTCGGTTTTTTCCCGCGGCTGTTTCTTTCGCATCTTTTCTGGCGTCTCTGCCCACGCCTTTAATTGCTCCCGCGTCTCCCGCGACATGCCACCGAAAATCAGCTCCTGAATTCGATAGGCCAATCTGCGTACCAAATATTGCTTGGTGAGCTTGCCGGGGTCGCGACCAAATAGATCGCTCCACTTCTTTCGCAGCGTTGGAAGCGACATGCGTTGTAATTCGTCGATCTGACGAATGACGCTGCGGTCGGCTTCCTCGGACATGTTCTTCTTTGCCATCTACACTTCTCCAAAAAAACTGGTTGAGATCAAAACGTGGTGACACATTGAGCCTCGTTGTGGTGGAAAGATCAAGGCTCAATCGCGTTTTTTTTGAGCCTTTTGTCCGGAGGATTCGTGGGTTTTGAAGAAGCTGCTTCGCTCTGACGAAGTCGAATGAATCCGTTGGCGAGAATTCTCGCCAGTTCCGCGAGCCGCTGGTTAGAAGTGA
>JBGSIY010000418.1:0-4274 GCA_041742275.1 Pirellulaceae bacterium
GACCGCCATCAAACAGAATTCGTTCGTGGAGACAGACATCGCAATCAACCATAGAGAACACTGAGAAGCACAGAGTGGAACTCAAAACGATAATGGCGAACATGACCATTGACTTGCGCCCTTTTGGTCTTTCCTCCGCGAACCTCCGTGCCCTCTGTGGTTCAAAAACGCCAACCCGAGGAAAGTGCCACTAATTTTCGGCTTGCTCGCAGACTCGCAACAGATTTCAGAATGCGCCTTAATTCGCGATAGTCAATATTCAATTGAGTTTGGTAAGGTCCTCGGGATTTCTCCGTTCCCTGGTCGCCCCTTCGACAATCTCTGCGTCGGTCGAACGGCCCATTCCATAGCTGCGAATTTCAAAACTGCCCTTAATCCACTCCGTGAAACGACGCTTGTACCAGCGGCGACAACCCGGAATGAGCAGCGTAAGTCCAATCGTATCGGTGATCAAACCAGGGGTCACCAGCAACGCCGCAGCCAGAAGGATCATTGATCCATCTGAAAAAAGTTCCGTCGGGATCTGTTGCTGTGTGACGCGATCTCGCATGCGAGACAATAACCAGCGCCATTGTTGTTTGGCTAGCCAAGCGCCCAGGACCCCCGTGATGATCACCAAGGCGATTGTGGGGAACAATGTCAAATAATGATTGACCACGAGGAGCAAAACGAGATCAGCCATCGGAATCAAAATAAACAGCAGTACCAAACGAACAAACACGTTTTTTGCCTCCTTCCTTTTTTGCTGCCCGACGCCGCCGGTTTTCTATCTCTAGTGAATCAAAAAACGTTTTTGCTTGTTCAATTATTTTGCACAATCAACGCCAAATAAATTCGCAAATTCAATCTCCCTCCAATCGTCTACACAATTACCGTTACATAAGATCACTCGGCCCTCAGGGAGACGAGGGCGGCAAATTCGAAGGTGCCCCCGGAGAATCATCTTGGACTGCAGGCAGAGAATTGTCTTTTTGAAAAAATCCACGCAATCCCGACCAAGCTTGATTGATCAATTTACCGCTGAATATATCGCCTGTCACCGTCCCGCGGTCATTAGCAAAGTTATACCAAATGGCATCCATATAAGGTTGACTGGAGTCAGCCAACATCGAATAAAGGCCTTTTTCATGGATCGTATCCAAAGATTTTCGATAGTGGCTGAGGATATGTGAATCGAATAAATTCCCCGACACGCGAATGGTGGTTAGTGCTCCATTGACAGCCGTACCGACTTGATTGAGCGAGAACATCGACATGGCACTGCCGATTTGAAAAAGATTGACTTCATTTTCTTGGGCTGTCGCGCGGATTTCGGCCCAAAATCTTTCGATTTCCGGTTGGGGAATCAGGGTGGTGGGGTCGATACCGTTTAGGGAAGCCCGAGTATCGTCAATCGTTTTCTTGAGTCCTTCAATACTTAACGGGGGAAGATCCAAAATCTGCGCCGTGCGACCGGAAGTATCACTGATTGCAGCCAAAAAATCAGCGGTAGAATCGATAGTTGATTTCTGATCAATCACACCTTGTTTCTTCAATTCGGTTGAAAGTTCTTTCAGAAACGTATTGGAACCATAGGCCAAATCGCTGACGATGGCGAGCACCGTCAATGGAGAGACATGCAGTGTGGCTAGTCCAGCGAGTTCGATAAAGTTGCTGACGGTTTTTTTTGCTACAAAACCATCAATTGCTTCGCCTTCCGTTTTCCGCTGCTTGACACCCCCGATATCTTCCGCCGCAAAATTTAGCATTTGCGTCACGAACATTCGATAGGATCGGCTATCTTGGAACGACTGTGGAATCAAAAACGAAGTTGACTCCCTGAGAATCCCTCCCACCACGGCAGTCGTCGTCCTCAACGCCCTTTCGGGTAACGAAAGGCCGTAGATCAACCGTTCGAACACTTGATTCGGTTCTGGAGCGTTCTGCCCCGCGCCGCACTCGACAGCGGGCGTGAGTGATTCGTTCGGTACAGAGTCGTCGGGCATAAAATGGGTTTCCTTCCTCAACCAAGAATCACACGAAAAATTGATTCTCGCGTTGGCTTTTTCCGGAGTATGAACGGATTTCAAGTTCATTCGGTATCCTCCACCGAATATTGGTATTCATTCACGTCCTCAAATCGCTTTTTTACATTGACATCGTGACGCATGCGGACGACGTCAGCCGCAGTTCCGAGGCCGGTAGTGTGATTACGAAGGTTAACACTCAACAGCCGATCGTGGTCTGATCCTCAAGGTTAATTGTATCAAAACCCAATCGTGAAATGAAAAAGCCGCAACCGGGAACGGCAACTTTGCACACGCATATCCTCATCTGCTGAATCGTTGGCCGTCGATATGGCAGTAACAGAAGTCCCCTACGTGGCTCGAACTGGACTCAAAAACCCGTCGACAGTATCCCAAAGCGAATGGGGATGATGCGGCATGAAGCCGGTCCGAAATCGCAAGAATGTCGGTTGAAACCCAGCCAAACCGACTTTTATAACCCAGAACCGAATCGCGACTAAGTTCTGGGGATCAAACTTAAAAATGAATAGAAAGGCTGTAACCGCCCCAGCTTGCCTATACACGGGTCAGCAAATCCTTGAACGAATATGGTGTTCCAGCATTTGGTGCGAGGGACACATGGTTAAACGTGTACCCGATCCAATCGGTTGAACGCCAATCCTGAGGAATATCATACCCCTGGAACACCCACAGAAATCAATTTTGATCTTGCGGTGAAAACGTCGCGTCAGGATCTTCTTGTTCAGCGTCACCACGATGCAAGGCTGCGGGCACGATGGCCGGCGCGAATTGACTTACACTGGGGCCAATGACTAACGGATCAAGGCCGAACCCCCACCAAATGATCAGTTGTGCCACAGGCAACGCCAATAAAGCACCAAAAACAATTTTCAAGGCTTCCGTGATTGAACTGTTGCCACGCGAGGCATGTTTACGTTTGCTGCGTTGATCGCCCCGTGCTGCGGAGACAACTGGCATTCGCGTGGCGACCGAGCGGCGGCCTAACTCCGTCGTTGCTTGCTTACTCTCGTTTTCGCCATTCCCTTGATCGCTGGAGGGCTGACGTTTGGAATGATGCCGCTTACGTTTGGCTCCCTTCTGCAGAATAGGCGAGACAACCAATTTGCCGTCGATACTCAAATCGGAATTTGGATCAAACTCCCCGGCATCCCGATTACCGCCCGACGTGTCTGCTGACGAAAAATTATCCTCAACAATACTCAATTGGGGTAGAGTATCGGGCAGAATGGAGCTCAACGCAAATACGACACTGCATTTGGGACAACGCACCTTGGCGTCTGTCGCCACCACTGTTGGCAGTTTCACAAAACTTCCACACCCAGGACACTGAGTGACAAAATCTCGTTTATGAGAAGAGCCGGTCTGGGATGAATTTGAAAATGTCATGCGGTAGCCCAAAAATTACATTTGACCAATGCGAAACAAAACTCTTCTTCGGAGCACCCTTTTTCGCAGCAGCTTTCCCAACAGCGAAAACCAGTTCGCGGGGTTCCATCCAAATTGATTTTCAATCAAACTGGCATTTCTCTCAGTAGCACTTGCCTCTCAAGAACTTGTCCTTCGAGCCAGGGCCATGCCCATTTGTTGAGTCCTCAAACTTGTTTCGGAACTTCATTACTATTGTAACCAAATTGTGTTCGCAAATGAAACGAGTTGCACGCATCGGACACGATTTAATCGAGGCAAGTAGGGGCACCTACGAATATTCGGTTTATCCGCTACAACTGGTATACGTCTTGGTACTTGCGAGTCAAAGAACGCAACAGTGCCTCATGCGAAAGTTTGGCCCCAGTCACTGTCTGCATCAGTTCCGTCGGTTTCTGGGACTGTCCCGGTGCGTGCACTTGTTTATTCAACCATTTTCTCAGTGGTAAAAAATCCCCAGTGGCGAACCGCGGTGGCAGATCTCCCAATTCACGTTCCGCCGCTTCGAAAATTTGTGCGGCGTATAAATTGCCCAGCGAATAGGTGGGAAAGTAACCGATCAAACCGGCACTCCAATGAATATCCTGAAGTACGCCTTCGGCAAAATCGTGCGGTTGAATCGCCAAGTACTCCAGGTATTTTTCGTTCCATGCCGATGGTAAATCATCACATTTCAGATTTCCCTCGATCAGATCACGTTCTAACTCGAATCGAATTGCGATATGCAAATTATACGTGACTTCGTCGGCCTCCACTCGAATCAACGATGACTGGACACTATTTACCGCTCGATAAAAGTCCCCGTCGGAAACATCACCTAGG
>JBGSIY010000419.1:0-4214 GCA_041742275.1 Pirellulaceae bacterium
AGTATTCTATCGCCGCAGAGATACTCTTGGGATTAACCAAACTCCGCGGAGTCATGTCGTCAACCTCTTTCAGACTCATTCGCTCCTGAACGGTTCGACGCAACTTCAAGAAGCCCTTGCGCAATTCATCACTGGCAAGCTCATCAATCGTTCGCAAACGACGATTTCCTAAATGGTCGATGTCGTCGATCTGGGCTTCACTATTGGGACTCAACAACTCCAGCAAATACTTAATCGACTCCATGATATCTTCGGGGCGAAGAGTCAATTCGTTTTCCGAAACATTCAACCCCAATTTTCGGTTGATGCGGAAACGACCGACTTTACCTAATCGATAACGATTGGCGTCGTAAAACTTTTCTTGAAATAACAGCTTGGCCTTTTCCAATGCAGGAGGATTGCCTGGACGCAACCGTTGGTAGATGCGCAACAACGCCTCTTCATGGCTCCCAGAATTATCTTCCTCCAACGAATTGAAAATCAGCATATTGCGCGGAGGAGGCATGATCTCCAAGGCTTTTACGTTACCGCTCAAGATCGCATCCACGGCCTCTTTGGTAATCTTATGCCCCGATTGGACAATGATCTCTCCCGCTCGGTCCGAACCGGTCGGATAGACCACGTCGTCCACAGCAATCTTGCCTTCAAACTTGGAAGCGCTGCGACCATCGACGACCTTGACTTTCGTCGTTTCGTAAAACACGCGCAAAATGTCGGCGTTTTCACTGAATTTTGGTGACATCGCTCGCAACAATGTCATCGCACTGAATTTTCCGCTTTGGTCAATTCGAACCGATAACGTATCTTTTTTCGTGATGTTGATCTCAATCCAACTGCCACGCTCGGGAATCACGCGGCAACTGGGCATCTCCCGGTCCGACGTCGCATCTTGTTCCATTACAAAATCGATGCCCGGACTGCGATGCAACTGATTGACCACCACACGCTCAGCACCATTGATGATGAATTCACCGCCACCGAGCATGACAGGAATATCACCTAAAAACACTTCCTCTTCGACTGGCTGATCCTTCAGCAATCTCAACCAAACTCGAAAGGGGCGACCGTAGGTCAAACGCAATTGACGACATTCTTCCGGTGTATAACGTGGTTTGCCCAACTCGTAACGCACGTACTCCAAACGTATTTGCTTGTCGTAACTCTCTACGGGAAAGATTTCCCGTAACACGCTTTCAATCCCTTGATCTTTCCGTTTCTCTGTCTCAACGCCGTCCTGCAGAAAAACGTCATAACTTTCGGTCTGGATTTTTGTCAAATCCGGTGGTAAAGGATACTCGCGGCCCGAACCAAATCGTCGAATTGTGGTCGGCTCCAAACGTCGCTTTGCCGTGGTTGCCATAAGCGAATCAGCTCCTGAGAGAAGTTCCAGCGGAATCCCGCTTGAACGAAATTAATTATTCAGAAAAAAAACAAACAATCAGCAGGGCAAAGACGTAAATGTTGAGCCACGGAATCAATATGAGGCGTCGCCTCTATCCGAACTAGTTTCAATCACGTCTTTCCAAATTGCCTAAAAACAGAACCCAAGAATCCATCTTTGGCCCCCGCTTCCTTTTAACTTTGTCGATCAAACACATCGATCAAACATTCCGTCTTTTCACGATTCCGAGTAAAAAATTCCATTGCCAATAATTCAAACTATTGATAATGATTGAACTCAGTTGATAATGATTAAACGAAACAATGCCCTTGGTTGTATCCATTGGCCTCGACTGTTGATCCTACCGGTACCCTTGATCCTACCGGTGCTGTCGACATCCAGTCGCCAACATCCACTAGCGGCAATCAGATCGCTATAACATTCTCAAACATTCTCAAAACCGTAACGTACTCAAAAAATCACCGACGCCAACTCACCGTAAGTGCGCGCGCAATCCCACCCCGGCCTAACCGCGTGAGAAAAAAATTGGGCACTCTCATGCAAGAGGCGATCCACATTTAATGAGGTCCGAAAAAAACAGAGAGCAACTGCCATGAAAACCCCAGGCTCACATGGCAGTGCCCGTATTCCAATCGCTTGCTGGGCAGCCCCCGAGAACAAGCGACTATCAAATCATAAGCGATCGCGAGCAAAAACCCAAGCTTACTTCAGCTCGACGGTACCGCCAGCAGCTTCGATGTCCGCTTTGATCTTGGCAGCGTCTTCCTTGGAAGCAGCTTCTTTAACCTTAACTGGACAGCTTTCCACCATTTTCTTGGCGTCCATCAGCGAGGCACCCGTGATGTTCTTAACAACCTTGACCACGTCCAGCTTTTTGTCGCCATGACCGGTCAAAATCACGTCAAATTCGGTCTTTTCGACCGGGGCAGCCGCGCCTCCATCAGTGGGGGCCATGGCAACGGCGACGCCGCCTGCAGCTGGCTCAATTCCGTGAGCGTCTTTCAAATAATCACTCAACTCTTTCGCTTGTTTCAGCGTCAAGTTAGCGATTTTATCACCCATTTCTTTTGTTTCTTGCGAGAATTCCATCGTAGCTTCGGACATCGACATCATACCTTTCTGAGAACTGTTACCGCCACAAGCGACCTGCATTTGGCGATTTGGACTATTTTAAATTTGCTTATTTTAACCCGAACGAAGGAAAAATATCCTTCAAAATCTTCAAGTCGTTTCCTCTTTCGCCTCACCAACTTTTTCAATTTGGCTGGCAAGTTTTCCACCCACACTCGTCAATTGGCTGACCAAATTTCCGCCAGGGCCCAAAATTTGACCAACCAGCAAGCTCAACTGCTCGACTCGATTTGGCCATTTACTAATCGCCATCACCTTTTCAGGATCCAACAACTCGCCATCCATTACTCCGCCACGGGCCTTGAAATGCGAAAACTGTTCGTCTTTGTCCAGCTCCGCGACTTCTTTTACCAACGAAATAAAGTCTTCGCCACCATACAATACAGCCGCTGTACCGCTCAAGCCTTCAAAAGCCGGAGCCAGCGAGGTTCCTTCTGTAGCGCGACGGGCTAGGCTGTTTTTCACAACCATCACACCAATTTTTTTCTCTCGTAAACGCCGTCGCAACACCACCGTCTTCTCGGCATTCAACCCAACCATGTTGGCTACAACACAATCCTGAACGCCGCTCAATCGATCTGCGATATCGCTGGACAAAATTTCTTTGACAACTTTACTCATTTTACTCTACCTGACTTGTTCTAACTAAGCCGCGATTTGCACACCAGGACTCATTGTGGCAGCGATGGTGACATTCCGCACATAGGTCCCCTTCACAGCACTCGGTTTGATCGACTGAATGAATTCAATAAAGGCCACAACGTTTTCTTCCAATTGACTCGGCTCGAAACTCAAACGTCCAACCACAGCATGCACATTGCCACCGGCATCATTTCGAAACTCGACCTTACCCGCCTTGTACTCTCGCACAGCCGTGGCCACATCCGGCGTCACGGTTCCCGCTCGTGGGGAAGGCATCAGGCCGCGAGGACCGAGCACACGCCCCAACGGACCGACCAAACCCATCATGTCCGGAGCCGCAATACAGACATCAAAGTCTGTCCAACCGCCGAGAATTTTTTTCGAAAGATCTTCCTGACCCACCTCATCTGCTCCGGCTTCTTTCGCAGCTACTGCCGCGTCACCTTTGGCAAACACAACCACCCGCTGGGTCTTTCCAATACCGTGAGGCAACACCAAGGAACCACGAACCAACTGGTCCGCCTGCTTGGCGTCAATGCCTAAACGCATATGAATTTCCACTGTCTGGTCAAACTTAGTCCCACCAAACCCTTTCAAAATCTCGATCGCTTTTCCCAAAGCAACCACCGATTCTGGTTTCTTTTTAATCAACTCGCGATAACGCTTGGACTGCTTGACCATTCAATTCACCTGAAACTTAATTTCCAAAAACCGCTTTTTTCACTGGCCTCAATGGCCAAACCCAAACAACACCGCCGCTAAGGACCTAGCTGAGGACCTAATCGATTACGTCGATACCCATGCTGCGAGCCGTCCCCTCGATCATTCTCCGGGCATGCTCCAAATCACGAGCATTCAAATCATCTTTTTTCTTTTCGCAAATCTCTTCCAACTGCTTACGACTGACCTTGCCGACCTTGTCTCGATTAGGAACCCCGGAACCACTGGCAATGCCTGCAGCAATCTTCAACAACGATGCTGCAGGTGGGCTTTTGGTGATAAACTCAAAACTACGATCGTTGTATATCGTTACCACCAC
>JBGSIY010000420.1:0-2722 GCA_041742275.1 Pirellulaceae bacterium
TTCCGCCCTAGCCGAATACAGCGCAAAAAGAGATGAATGGCTAAAGTGGAAGACAATCCTCGATGGCGGCATTCAAGACCCCGGACCCGAGCCCCAATTGCCTGCTCTGCCCGATTCGTTGCCCAATGATGTTCGATCACTACTCCCATCAATCAACGAAGGCATTGCGGAAATCCGAAAAACGCTAACCGAAGATCGTCAACAAATTGCGGCCGATATCGACACACTTGAATCCAGCTTGCCCGAACGACTCGCCTACCTCAAGGAGTTGAGGGTTCAACTTGATTCAGGAGCATTCCCTGCCGATATCGACCCAGGAATTCTGGCGGAAGATACCATCGCTAAACCGGCTGAATTACGGGAACGACTGGAAAAAGCCATGACCAGTTTTGAGCAGATGGTTATCCAGTTGGAGCAAATCACAGCGAATATCGATCGGGCGGGAGAACAGCGAAATGCGCTGAATGACGATAACTACCGAGACTTTTTGAAGGACGACATTCTCAGCAGCGTAGCGACCCAACTCACCCAGTACAGTAACCAACTCACCGAGTTGTCTCTATTGCAAGTTTTGGCGCGCAGCAATTCAATTGGCCTCAAGACCGTGGATCTCGATGCAACAACTGCAACAGAAATCGCCCGTTGTTTTCGTCTTGATTGGATGAATGCCCGCTCCAATTTGGTTGACTCATGGCGACAAATCGAGTTCTTCGCGGACCAATTGGAAAGCCAACTAGACTTGGTTCTCGAAGGGGGAATTGAAAACCAAGGTGACAATCCGTTTAAGCTTCGATACGAAAACGGTAACCTCCGAGGTGGCTTTCGCTTCGACACACCCATCGTCCGCATGGCTGAAAGAAACCAATATCGCCAAGCCCTGATTCGCTATCAACAAACTCGTCGTAGCTTCTACCAATTCGAAGACGAAATCAAACGCAATTTGCGGCTGACGATCCGCACGATTGATTTAAGTAAAATTCAATTTGAACTGGCTCGCCGTAACTTGCAGGCCTCTATCAAGAACTTAGAGCAATCTCGATTGCGGCTCGAACAACCCCCGTCAGTTTCGTCGGGGGGTGGCGTTCGCTCGTCTTCTTTGGGTGCCACCACCTCTCGTGACTTGACCGGTGCGATCACCGAACTCAACCGATCGCAAACTAACTTTCTAAGTTTCTGGTTACAGTACGAAGTCTTGCGACGCGGCCTCGATTATGACTTGGGAACGATGCAGATCGATCAAAATGGCTTTTGGCAAGACCCTGTGGTTATCGACCGCGAGATCGGCTACCGAGCGGCTGCCATTTTGGGGATCGACCCCAGTTGCCTCGATTGCTCCCTTCCGCCAGAAATGAACATTTCGACGGACGGCAGCGAAGTCCTCCCTTGGAATGAAAATGATGCCCCAGAATTACTTCCCAATGCTCTGCCCGGGAACACGATGCCACCAGTTCCGCAGTCTCGAATGGAGGCGATCCGCAACCCCGTTTCGACCGCGGCTGAAAACCCCAGCGCGAGTAACACCTCGAATTTGCTGAGAATTTCTCCAGCGTCGACCCCCCGAGGAGAAAGTCAGTTCAGATCGCGGGCAAATTGAGGCTTTTCTGATATTTCCATTTTTTAATTCACCGTAACGACGGGTGAAAAATCAGCCGTTTCTTAATACGATTTCCTCGGCAAGACCTTGTCCTATCGATTCTGCTGGTTCCAGTCCCGCAGATTCCCAAAATTACGCCTAAAAAACGATAAACGAAACATTCCGGCAACTTGAGTGTTTAATATAACAGTGGGGAAACAGCTCCAGGCTGCAATGCCCGTATGGGGTCTTGTCTAACAATCATCGTTTCAAAACGGAAAACCGGTTTAAGACTGACTTTTCCCCCTATTTTGGGTGTCAAATCAGATTCAATTTAATCTGACGGGTGCCATCGCCGGCTTGGTTTGATCTCGGGATATTTGATCTTGTGGTTTTGACCGTGAGATTTTGACCTTGGTTGGCAGGGAGCAATGGATTCAAATCTACGGTTTGTCTCATAATCTCCTGGATGACTTCGGCAATACAATGTGCTGTCACAATGCGTTGATGGCGTTTTGGAAAGGATCCTCGGGCAAATCGTCTGGAAATTGGCGAAAAACGAGGATTATTGCTCTGAAGTGCTACAATGCCGTCAGTTATAAATAATCTGAATTGCACGCGATCTCAAATTCGACGGATCTAAAATCTATCGGACAAAAAGATCATCGGACCAAAAGATTACCAAACAATTTTGGTGCCGTAATGCGAATGGGGACGAAAGCCAATTTCAACCAATGCAAAAAAGTACGGTAAACGCGGCACAACCGTTACCATTTATTGTTTTTGCGAAAAACAACCCCGCGGATGGACGCCAGGGCATTTCCGCGGAGCGGAAACCGAAGATAGTTAAAATGAATGTTTTTTTGAAAAAAACAGTTGAAAGTGGCCCCCGTTTATCGGTCCGAAGGTGGCTCCTGCTGCGTATTTAATGAACAACCGTTTAATTAAAGAATAACCGTTTGAAGACTCATCCGTTTTAAAGAGTGATTTTTTTCAAAAATCCTCTCAAAACAATAAGAAAAACAATGAACACGAAGCTAAAAAACGAATCCATGACATTTTCCAGAAAACCTGCTCGTGAGACTTCCTCTCGACGCCCCGGAATCACTTCCGCCGTTCTCATCATCGGGATCGTCGCCCTCAT
The DNA here is from genome assembly GCA_041742275.1 of Pirellulaceae bacterium. GTDB lineage: Bacteria > Planctomycetota > Planctomycetia > Pirellulales > Pirellulaceae > BJ22. Next base: position 2,718 of record JBGSIY010000420.1, read on the forward strand.
GCTAC
>JBGSIY010000421.1:0-5009 GCA_041742275.1 Pirellulaceae bacterium
GATAAATTCATAATTGTCAAATAGCTCCCGCTGCAAAACTTTTGGTGTAGATGAGCATGCCCTGGTCCGATTGGCAAGCGAACCCCAATTTTTCAAATATCCGCTGCGAGGGAATGTTGTCCATCTTCACCCTGCCAAACAGATTTTGCTCGCTGGAGTCTTTTCGAAATTCGCACATGGCTGTTTCCAATAACTTTTGACCAAGTTGTTTTCCTCTCGCAAATGCAGCCATCCCATAATGAATTTCCCAGGCTGATTCACATTTTTCGAAACGTACTTGACCAATTTCAAGGTTCCCGTCTGCTTCTACAATAAAAATTTTGCAAGTCTCCGGGCGTCGCAGCCGATTGTAAAACCATTTTCGATGGGTTTTGCCATCGATAGCATCAGAATTAAAAGCATTCATTCGCACCACAGGATCGTTGGCCCATTCCAACAGCAATGCTTCATCGGCAAGTGTTGCCAGTCGAGCGGTGAGCGGACTGTTGGCATTCAGCAGAAGAATTTCAGCGACCCGCGCCGTGCCATTTCCATCGACAAGATCCAAACATCGGCGCGATCTTTCCTCAAGAGTGTCAGAATTCAAGTACTTTTCAATTGAAAGGCGAATATCAGCAACAGAAACCTGATCATGATTTCCCAGGTGCGTAACATACCCTCCTTCGGAAAGTTCTTTCGCGATAGGCCTCTGGTTTTCAGCTAAAGTTATCACGATTGAGGGGAGTCCTAAACAACATCTTTCCCAAGACGTTGCTCCGGCTGCTCCAATCGCAAGATCCGCTTTTAACATTAGGATTGCCAGACTAGGCAGACTTTCGTGTAAACATATACTTGATCTATCGCCAAATTTTCCCTGTATTTCAGCCCAATTAGGGCTCGCTGAATTCAGCACCACATCAACATTAATTTCGGGTCGTTCCAACGCAAGAATGGCTTCAATTGCCATTCCCGTTAGGCTTTGTTGATCAACCCCACCAAAATAAATCAATATCCGTTCGATTGGCCCAGTTCTGGGCGGCGTGCGTGGGTGTAAGTCTGGGTACTGGGGTTGTAATAATGCATACTTAGGGCCGAGCAGCTTTGAACAGTGAAGCGGAAGAAGACCGTTGTATCTCCCGGCGAAATTCGCAACGAAGTTTTGATCTAACAAGACGTCGCAGTCATGCGGGCGATCGGCTAAGTCATCAACAACCATGATACGTTTGACAAACGGACGAAGCTTTTGTTCCCACCGAACATCCAGGGCGTAGTGATCAATAACAATCCAATCCACAGAAGATTCTTGGATTGCATCAATTGTCTGTTGGGCGTCCGTTTCCCAATCCGTTCCTAACCAATCGGCGTGCGCAAGTCTCGGTTGTTCGTCGCTGTACGAACTCTCGTCTTGCAAAAATCTTAGATTAGTTACCTTAAACCCGTCTTTTTGAATAATTTGCGTCAAATTTCCTTCGTGTCCTCTGCAAACGAATTGACACACCAAGCCACGCTTCCGCAAAGCACAAGCCAGCGTCATGCTACGAATGACGTGCCCGGTTCCAATTTTTAGTGACGCGTCAGTTCGGAAAACGATATTCATCTAATGATTGATCTCTAGAAATTATGTACGACGAGCTAGTGGTCATTTTTTGCCATGAGAAACCAAGTTATGTCATCTTGAGGAAAATTTGGATCACGTCGATATGCGAATCCATAATCGATCAACGACATTTCCGGGCGACGATCCATTATTTCTCCAGCAAAATCCCTTTTGAACAATTTATTCATATGTCCGCGGTAGGGTATCGCAACGGGAGACGGGTTGTAATATTCGGCGACCAACAGGTATTTCCCCGTTGCGGCAACAAGTTTGTCATAGACGCTGGCAAGTTGATCGGGGTCGACATGAATTAGTACGCCTTTTATCAATACCAAATCAAACGTTTGATCTGTAGAAATCTCAAGGATAGAGCCTTCAAGAACATTTTTCGGCGAGACAACCTTGGCCAATTCTTTTGCTGCATCAGAATTAATTTCGATTCCGTGCATTTCTAAACTTGGATAAAGTAATTTAAGCGCCTTGAGATTCATTCCGATATTCGCCCCAAACTCTATACAATTTTTTGGCCTCTTTGCCGAACGCAGCGCCAACGAAAAAAAATTAATATTTGAAGCTAGTAATTGCTCGTCTTGGTTTCTTTGAATGTACTCGGTACCAAAACTGCCTGCCCAAAACGTTTCTTGTTCCGTCTTAAAGTTAGCCTTGCTGTTCATGTTCTTTTTTGCTCCAAATTTCGTAAAGCATTTCTGCCAATTGCCAATCACTTGGCGTATTTATGTCGACCGCCGACCATTTTGGGATCACAAGACCTACTCCATTTTCATGGATTTTTGGTAGGGTTCGCCAAGCCTGTTTCGTGCCCCAGTAAAACTGGCCGGCGTCGAAATACGATTGCTCAAAATCTTGACTGCGAGCCAGTTGAAACTGTGAATTGTATGGTGTAATTCTTCCATCCTTGTCTCTTTTTAACGCATGTTGTACGGCAGCAGGAAACTCTGCGACAGGAAAACTAAAGGCGGCGCCAGTTTCGAGCATTAATGAAAGCGCGGAATGGATGTTATCTGGATGAATCAATGGAACTCCAGGATAGATACAACAAACTTTGTCGACGTCCCAACCGAATTCTTCTGCTTTGTCGATCGCGTGCGAAATAACAGGAACGGTAGGCGTAAAATCGTCGGCCAACATCGGCGGACGCATAAATGGAGTTTCCGCGCCAAACTCTCTCGAGACTTTGGCTATATCTTCACTATCCGTACTCACAACAACATGATCAAAGAGCGCTGAGTTAATCGCTGCGTCTATTGCGTAAGCAATCATCGGCTTGCCATAAAATAACCTTATGTTTTTTTGTGGAATACGTTTACTTCCACCCCTTGCCGGTATCACGCAAATGTTCATGATTCAAATGCGCTCCTTATTCTGTCAATTATGTAACTTTGGTCATCGTCCGCGAGTGACGAAAACATTGGCAAACTCACTACCTCCTTGTGGTAGAGTTCAGCCTCGGGACAATATCCAGCTTTGAATCCCAACGCTTCGTAATAGGGTTGTCGATAGACGGGAATGTAGTGCAGGTTGGCCTTGATTTCCGACGCATGGAGTGCATCGTAAACTTGGCGTTGCGTTTTACCACACATACTCTCGCGAATGCGGATGGGATAAAGATGATAACTTGACCACGTATCGGGATGTTGCGACGGCGTTATGATCGGAAAATTCTTAAAGGCGGCGTCATATCGATTGGCAATTTCGTGTCTTCGTTGCACAAATTCATCGACTCGTTGAAGTTGACTGACACCCAGTGCCGCTTGAATATCGGTGATTCGATAATTGTAGCCTAGATCGATTTGCTGATAATTCCAAATTTCATCGTTGGGGCGAGGTTGCAGAAGTTGCGGATTTGTTGTGATTCCATGCGTCCGGTATCGCAACATGCGATCTCGCAATTTATCGTCATTCGTTAATGCCATTCCCCCTTCGCCAGTGGTGATTATCTTTACGGGGTGAAAGCTAAAAACGGTAATATCGCTAAACCGACAATTGCCGATTGATTGTTCAAGGTATTTACCACCAATTGCATGAGAGGCGTCTTCGACAATACGAAAACCATACTCTTGCGAAAGCGTATATATCGCTTGCATTTCACAACTTTGACCGGCGAAATGCACCGGTATCAGAATCTTGGGCAATTTATTCGCTCGCTTCGCTGCCTCCAGTTTTTCAGTTAACTTGGGAATGCTGATATTGTATGTCTGGGGATCGATATCAACGAAGTCGACCTGCGATCCACAGTAGAGAGCGCAATTCGAACTGGCCACAAATGTGTTTGGACTGGTCCACAACCAATCCCCGGGACCAAGATCCAACGCCATGCAGGCAATATGCAAAGCAGCTGTCGCACTGTTTACTGCGATAGCATGCTGTGCTCCAACATAATCAGAGACCGCTTGTTCAAACCTGGGTACAGCGGGGCCCTGGGTCAAAAAATCTGACTGTAAAACCGCGACCACCGCCTCAATATCGGCCAGTGAAATGTCTTGTTTGCCGTAAGGAATCATGGATTTAAAACTCGAGCGTTGGGTCGACATGTTGTTTGATCAATTGGCGAAGTTCTTCAACAGACAGGAATGTTTCATTATCGCCACTATTGTAGGAGAAACCCGGCTCCACCAGAGAACACCCTTTATTCAAATAGAACTGGGTAATACCGGAACCGCCAGCCATTGGCAAAATCGCATAATATTGCCCTAAATCAAAAGTGTTATAACTATCGCTGGAACTAATCATTTCTTCGTGTATTTTTTCACCTGGCCTAATACCCACGATTCGATGTTCGCAATTGGGTCCGACGGCTTGGGCGACATCCATGATGCGATACGATGGAATCTTAGGAACAAACAATTCACCTCCTTGAGCATGCTCAAGAGCATGCAAGACCATTTGAACGCCTTCCTGCAATGAGATATTGAAACGAGTCATCTCAGGATTGGTAATAGGCAAAACACCCGATTGTCGTAGGTTCAGAAAGAAGGGAATCACGGAACCATTCGACCCCATTACGTTTCCGTAACGCACTACGGAGAAACGAACATCCTTCTTGCCGCGGATATTATTGGCCGCAATAAACAGCTTGTCGGATGTCAGCTTGGTGGCTCCGTATAAATTTATCGGGGCACAGGCTTTGTCAGTGGACAAGGCAACGACGCGGCTTACTCCTGTTTTCAGAACTGATTCAATAAGATTCTCTGCGCCCCCAACGTTCGTTTTCAGGCATTCATCGGGGTTGTATTCGGCGATGTGAACATGTTTCATCGCTGCGGCATGAATCACATAATCAATACCGGTAAGGGCCCGTTCCAACCGTTGTTGATCGCGCACATCCCCAATAAAAAACCGAATTGCCGGGTACCGTTCGGGTGGGTATTCCAGCGCCATTTGAAATTGTTTTTGTTCGTCGCGAGAAAAAACG
>JBGSIY010000422.1:0-5112 GCA_041742275.1 Pirellulaceae bacterium
TAAACGATAAACGAGAGGCCGATAGTAGCCGATCATTTAGCAATCAACTCTTCAGGAACAACGCCAGGAACTGCAAAGCGATCCACGACATCGATGTTCTCTTCGCTTTTCAGACTTGGGCCGAAGCCGCTGCTTTTTCAGCGAGGACTTTGGCTGGTTTCGTGTCTTCCCAAGTGAAGTCTGGGTCGTTTCGCCCAAAATGCCCGCCGGCAGCCGTCTTTTGGAAAATCGGGCGTCGGAGCTTCAGGTAATCAATGATTCCAGCTGGCGACAATGGGAAGGTCTCACGTACCAAGTCCACGATCAAGGCGTCGCTCATCACACCTGTGCCTTGAGTATCGACATAAACGCTGACGGGCTCGGCCACACCAATCGCATAAGCCAATTGAACTTCACACTTTTTGGCGAGATTCGCAGCAACGATATTTTTGGCAACGTGTCGGGCCATGTAAGCAGCACTGCGGTCGACCTTGGTCGAATCTTTTCCACTAAAGGCACCGCCACCATGACGTCCCCAGCCGCCATACGTATCAACAATAATTTTCCGACCCGTTAGGCCGCAATCTCCGTGGGGGCCACCAATAACAAACTTGCCAGTTGGATTGATATGGTAGATGATCTTGTCGTCCACCAAGTCGGCAGGCAACGAAGGCACAATAACGTTGTTGATTACAAACTTTTTGATCTCTTCCTGAGTCACCTCGGGACTATGCTGAGTCGAAACAACAACAGTATGAATCCGTTTGGGCTTCCCATCTTCGAATTCAACGGTTACTTGGCTTTTGCTGTCGGGACGCAACCAAGGAACTTCTTTTTTGAATCGAGCCTCGGTCAAACGCTCCAAAATGCGATGCGACAATGCAATGGGCAATGGCATCAATTCCGGTGTGTCATCACAGGCGTAACCAAACATCAGACCTTGATCACCCGCCCCGATGGCTTTCCCGGCCGAGGCGTTTTCATCGACCCCTTGTGCGATATCAGGACTTTGTTTGTCCAACGAAACCAACACAGCACAAGTTTTGGCACAAATGCCCATTTCATCGTCGGTATAGCCCACTTCGGCAATGACGCGACGAACCACTTCTTGAAAGTCAACGATGGCTTTGGAGGTGATTTCACCCGCTAAAATCGCCAAGCCGGTGGAGACCATCGTTTCGCAGGCAACCCGACTATTCGGGTCTTGGGCCAACATAGCATCCAATACGCCATCAGAAATTTGGTCAGCCAGCTTGTCGGGGTGACCCATGCTGACCGATTCACTAGTAAACAAAAAGTTGCCGTTTGACACTTACACGCTCCTATCGGAAAAAAACGGACCTATCAAAAACCGACTGATCACGGCCGTGGTTTCCGCATCTCGGTCTATGTCTTGTCAAAAAAGACGATCTTCTATGATAGCCGACAAGGCCACGGTTCCTCAAGCGTATAACCCCAAAAACTCGGGTTTTTACCCCAAATCGCCCCATTGGCGTCGATCGACTCCCGCGTCGGAATGAACTGCTGCCAGCCATCCCTGTTCGCCACGAGCTAAGTTGACAGACATGTCGATCGAGTTGGAATTGGGCAATTCAAAGGCCACTTTGGGCACCGAGGGTCACCACAGAATCTTGTGCGGCCTACCCCCCTGGTCGCCATTTAGCGGAAATGGGCATTCGGAGCTGTGATATCAAGGGCTTTTCCTGCTACCTCTCCCGAATTGCACCACTAGGTTGCCTACGTCGAAAGAGACGCCCGACCGACCAAAAAATCATGCCTGTCCCAATTGCGCGTCCCTAATCATGCCTGTCCCATTTGGGCCGTGATTTGGGCTGTGCGGCCTGCAGATTATGCCTGTCCCAATTGGACGGCTACGATCGACCCGTTGGCATGACCAAAATTCTGCTTCGCCGTTGGGCACTATTACGTTATATGGCTTATAAAAAGCGTTTTAGGCTACTTTACTCTGCTCGACATTGGCCTTCGCCGCCGGTTGAGATTGCGCCACGGCTGCGGCCGTGGAGACAGATGCATCGCTGCCTGGGGAATTATGGCTTCGAACTAAGCCCAGGATGATATCGCACGTTTTTTCGGTAGCTCCCTGCTGCGATTCCACAACGGCGCGAGCCCTCTGGCCCATTTCTTTCGCTTGGTGGGGATGCGTAAGCACATACCTTACAAAATCAGCGATCTCGGTGGCGTCGTGCACCACACGTCCCGCTTTCGCTTGCATCAGCAAGGCCACGACATCGCGAAAATTTTCTGTGCGAGGTCCAAAGCAAACCGCGGCCCGATGCACGGCCGGTTCAATCATGTTTTGACCACCGCGTTTCCCCATACTTCCCCCGACATAGGCTACCTTCGCTAAAGACCACCATCCGGCCAGTTCCCCCATCCCATCCACCACGATCACAGGTGGATCAGCAGTTAGAGGCGTTCTTGGGACTGGCGATAGCACCTGACTCCGGCGCAAAAAACTCAACTTGGAACCTTCCAATAGCGCGAGCAGGGCGTCGACGTTTTGCATGTGTCGTGGCACCACGACCAACCGCAATTGGTAACCGTCCTGGATCAATTGTTGGTAGGCCTCGATCGCACAGGCATCTTCCTGGGGTTGAGTACTCCCGGCTACAAAAACGATTTCTTCGGGAGCAATACAAAATAGTTCACGCAGATCTCGACCCAGTTCGACGTGCCGTGGATTCATGGCACCATCAAATTTGATATTCCCCGAAACGAAAACTTGCGATTCCTGGGCGCCCAGTCTTACAAATCGCTCCGCATATTGAGGAGTTTGGGCCGCAATGACTGTCACTTTTCGCAACATGGATCTGACCACAGGCAAAATCCAATGGTACCGACGGAAACTCTTGTCGCTCATTCTCCCATTGACCACCATCACGGGGATTCCTGCCCGCTGTGCCTGGTCCAACATGTTTGGCCATAACTCCAGCTCAACCAGCACGATGGCCAGCGGCCGCAGAGACTGGAAAGCGCGAGAAATGGCCCAAGTGAAATCCAGGGGACAAAAGCAAACAGTATGGTTTGAGAAACGTCGCTCGGCCACGTCATAACCGGATTCGGTGGTAGTCGAAATCACTAACTTCAAACCAGGTTCCTGTTCGGCCAATCGATCGACAATCGGCCCCAGCAACTGCACTTCGCCGACACTCACAGCATGCAACCAAATACAAGGCTCATGGCTTACACCAGGCTCACTGCGATTAACTGGCCGATTGCGAACGAGAGGCTCGCGCCGCAGGTCCACATGCCCCCACAAGCGCTGCCGCCATCCGCGACGGTTCTTCTTTAGCCATACGATTCGATACAGAATCCACGGCGAGACCGTCGTGATCAAGATCGCATAGACAAAATTAAAAGCCCAACCAATCACAGAATTCCTTTTCCGTTGTTGTGCATTCAGCCCGTTTTATCAGCCCGCGTTATCAATCCGGTCTTGCCGACTGTTTCACGCTTGATGATTTCGGACTGCGTCAAACTTCCTGTGCATCCAACCTTAAACAACAGGCTTTGTATTTCTTTCCGCTGCCGCAATGGCACGGATCGTTCCGGCCAATTTTTTCACCGCGATTTCGAATCGGTTCCACTTTGGTATCCCGATCTACCGACTGGGAATTCTCGATCGCCCGCTGTTGTTGTCGCCCAATTTCAGTCGAGGCAGCCGGAGGCGAATGCGTGGGAACGGATTCGTGTGTCGCCTTGGTTTCCACAAAAGTCTGGCTCACACTGGCCTCGCTCAACTGTTCCATCCGGAAGACAATGTCGGTAACTCGTTCACCAATGGATTTCCACAACGAGTCGAACAGTCGCATCCCTTCTCGTTTGTATTCAACCTTAGGATCCAATTGAGCCATACCCCGCTGACCGACGGCACTGCGCAAATAATCCATCGCTAGCAAGTGGTCTTTCCAAGCGTTATCGACAACTTCCAGCAAGACCATGCGTTCCATTCTCCGAATTTCTGGATGGAAATAATCTTCCACCATTGATTCGAGCTTTTGCCGCAGTTCGCCGGTTTCTAATTTATCAATAGTCTCAATAGGCAATTCTGAATGGGTGGTATTCTGAAACCAATCCGCCAGGGATGATACTTCGCCGTTTCCGCCCCGCAACGGAATATTCCCCGACTCGGTCAACTCATCGACCTTTTGTTTGAGTTGCTCGATAGCCGACCTGGCCTCCGCTTGGCGGGAGTAACTTTTCTCAATCAACAGGTCGCGAATTTCTGTCCGCTGTTTGCTTGTGAAATCAGCCGGTGAGATCTCTGTTCCAAATCGGGACGAGGCCCAAAAGGCCAATCCATCGCGATCCAATTGAGCTTGAGTTGGTGTGGACCGATCAAAGCGGTACAACCCTGCCATAACGGGGTACTCGGCTTCCTTTTGATCGTAGCGTTTCTGGGCGCTTTCGATGACAAATTCTCGCACTTCTTCGAACGAGTGAAACTTTTTCAGTTCGTCCAATTGCAAGACCACACCAAATTTAGCTTGAATCCAAGACTGGGCAACGCGGAAACCATATTCATCGTCCAGCATCGGCTCACCAGAGGTAAGATCGACTTTGCGAATCGCCTCTCGGGCTTTCTCCAACAAGAATTCATCCACGCGATCCCGACCGACTTTTTTCAAATCAGAATCTCGTAAATTCAATTGCCATTTCGAATCAGCGAATCGACAAAGGGCGTTCCAATTCCAATCACTTTCATCTTCGGTTTGTGGCAAACTTTCATCGATCGCTTCCATGATCGCCGTCTCGGCCAATCGCTCCGCTTCATCTCGTGCGATACGACCGGCTTCTTCGATATCTAACTTGCGAAATACTCGCGGATCGAGTTCAACGGAGAGCTTGCCGCTGGCAAACGCTGCAAAAGACTCACATCCAAAATCCCGATGCATGATGCTCGCAAGTTGATCGTCGACTTGGTCGTCGATCATATCGACTACCATCTCACGGCAACTGGCGCCATCGAGAATTCGTTGACGAAACTTGTAAATTCGCTTGCGCTGCTCGTCCATGACTTCGTCGTATTCCAGCAAATTTTTGCGGATTTCGAAGTTGTACTCTTCTCGTTTCTTTTGAGCGCTATCGATACGTCGTGAGACCATGGCGCTT
>JBGSIY010000423.1:0-2369 GCA_041742275.1 Pirellulaceae bacterium
CATCACGGCGGGAGCGTGGTCCAGCGAGATTTTATCGGGACTGGAATTAGGCCTGAAGGTACTACGGAAGCAGCAGCATTGGTTTCAGATGGATCGCCATGAAGTTCATCAAGGGAACGGGCAGTGCTGTTTCTTGTTCGACACGCCTCAAGGTTGCTTTTATGGCTTCCCACAAATTAACGAGTTGGGAGTAAAAATTGCGGAGCATTCGGGAGGCCATTTGGTGAGCAATCCCAGCGAATTAGACCGCGAATTGGATCAAATGGAACTGCAACGAACGGAGCATTTCCTGCAATCCCATTTCGAAATAGGCCGGCATCGACTCGTATATTCGAGTACATGCATGTACACGATGTCCCCGGATTCGCATTTTATTATTGATCGAATCCCAGGTTGCCCTCACGTCGCGTTTGCGGCAGGCTTGTCTGGGCACGGTTTCAAGTTTTCGCCCGTTCTGGGCGAGCACCTCGTTGAATTGGTCAACGGTGGCGGAAACCCTCATTGCCAATTTTTCGGATTGCAGCGATTTGGCAATTGACACAGTTCACGGTTACCAAGGTGAAGCTCTTCTTGGAAAAGGGTCGAAAAAGAGTAGATAACGTTGAACTCTGGGCTGCTCCGTGCCCCAACCGTTTCCCTCTTTGGCAGATTTAACTCGAACATGGCACATAAGTCAGATGTTTTGGTTGTGGGTAGTGGCCCCGGTGGCGAAGGCGCAGCTATGCAACTCACCAAAGGTGGCAAGCGGGTCGTCACGATCGAAAGGTACGACAAAATTGGTGGCGGGTGTACGCATTGGGGAACGATACCGAGCAAAGCATTGCGGACGTCCATCTTTCAGTTAACAGAAGCCTTAAAAAATCCACTGTTGCAACGCGCGGGAGTGCGCGCGAATGTTTCGGTACCCGAATTGCGACGCAGTGCCCAATCGATTATTTCCAGCCAAGTATCCATGCGGGCGAATTTTTATTCCCGTAACGCCGTGGATGTGATTTTTGGCGAAGCTCGCTTTGTTGACCCGCACACTTTGGAAGTTAACGGCGATCAATATTCGGCGGACCACATCGTATTAGCCACCGGATCGCAGCCCTATCGGCCGGACGACATCGATTTCTCCCATCCCCGGGTTTTTGATAGTGATACGATTTTAAACATCAATATTCCAGCGCATTCGATCATTATTTATGGCGCTGGCGTGGTTGGATGTGAATACGCTTCGATGTTTCGGAACCTGGAATGGAAAATCAACTTAATCAATAGTCGTACCCGTTTGTTGGATTTTCTGGACGACGAAGTGAGCGATGCCCTCAGTTACCATATGCGTGAACGGGGTGTAGTGATACGTCACGATGAATTTTATGAGCGGGTTGAGGCTCGAGAGGATGGGGTGGTCCTCCACTTAAAAAGTGGCAAGCAGATCAAGTCAGACATTATGCTGTGGGCAGCGGGGCGAACGGGGAACACCCAGAATCTGAATCTCGCTGCTGCCGGCCTTGAGGCCGACAAACGAGGGTATTTGGCGACCAATGCGTTTGGCCAAACCGCCACGTCTCATATCTATGCCGTGGGCGATATCGTCGGTTTCCCGTCGTTGGCCAGTGCGGCCTATACCCAAGGTCGCAGTGCAGGAAGGCATATTCTAGGCTTGAGCGAACCGTGCTGCTTTTCGGCTGAGATTCCTTCGGGGATTTACACCAGTCCAGAAATCAGCTCCATCGGCAAAACCGAGCGCGAATTGACGGAAGAAAAGGTGCCTTATGAGGTTGGAATCGCCCAATTCCGCAGCATTGCCCGCGCCCAAATCACGGGTGAAACGGTCGGAATGCTGAAAATCCTCTTCCACCGGAACTCATTAAAAATATTGGGAGTGCATTGTTTTGGCTCCAATGCCACCGAAATCATCCACATCGGTCAGGCAGTCATGGCTCAATCCGGCGAGGGAAACACCCTCCGTTACTTCACAGATACCACATTTAACTACCCCACGATGGCCGAAGTTTACCGAGTGGCAGCCTTAAATGGTTACAACCGATTGTTTTGACATAAACCTGACAAGTTACCAGCTGGCCCGAAATTCTCGCGAAACATCTAGTTTTTTTGGCGGTTAACACCATTGACCGCAAATTTCGGTTTGAAATTTGCGGACTTTGTAAATAGAATAAAGAATGTACTCCGACGTTCAATTCTGATTTTCTCGAACTGTCCCAAACCACTCCAGGAGCCGTCTTATGGCACCACCGATTGTAACTTCGATCACCAAATACGTTTATCTGAATCAAGCGATTGCCGCAACGGAACTGTTCACCGTAACTGACCCCGATGGTGATCCCGTTACACGGTATCGCTTCGCCGACCTTGCCAGCTCCTTT
>JBGSIY010000424.1:0-6751 GCA_041742275.1 Pirellulaceae bacterium
GAGGAGGGGTTCTTTCCAGAGAACAGGAAGGACGTATCCACTGCGTCATTGGCGGGTTCGAGGGACTCCTCAGCTGATTTGTTCAAATCCGTGGCCACGCCTTTTTCAGTTGCGGTCGCGTCTTGCTGATTGGTGGCGTCGGAACTTGCCTGGTCTTGGAACGCTAATCCACAGACTGGCGTTGCCGCGAAAACCAGAGCCAGAACAAACAGCGAGGTCACTCGCCAATGAGAGAGAGAATACTTCATAATCAAAGGGTTCCTTGAAAGGCGACGCATTGAGGCGGTTCAGCCATGACCAGAACAAACAAAGCTACTTATTCAAATTTTAACATTGGAAAAACGGAGGGTGGTAGAAAGATCAAAAAATATCGCTATTCCCCTCGAAAATTCTCACGGACATAATCGTTCAGAACGAAACGCCAGACTAGGCTTAAACCTTGTCCCGTCTTATTTAGACCGCACCAACTGGCCTTTCCGTCACCTTTTATGAGGTATTTATGGAAAATTGGCACTCATTTTTTATTTCAGACGGCCGGTAATTTACGAAATGTCGTCTTGTTAGGGCTCGAGCAAATAATAAAAGGAGCGGAGGCCAATTTGGCCGTATCGGGCCGGTTGGGAGGGCTAAACCGAATGTATAGACCTAAAATAACCGGGCCATTGAGTGTGTAAACGACGCGATTTGTTGATTGAGAGGCAGAATAGTCGCGTCGGTTCTTGGTTGAATCATCCTTCTCTGAGCCTTAGAATTGCAGACTAACGAACTAAAAGAAAACACAAGCGTTCCCTATGATTCAACGTAAACCTGTATTTCCGAATGTTATCGAGATCAATCACCAACTCGGCCATGTCCTGGGGTGTAATGTCTACTTGGTCTACGACCAAGACGAATGGGTTTTGATCGATATTGGCTACCAAGACGCCGTGGATGAAATCGTTGATTTGATCCGCAAAATGGATTTTCCTTTTTCACACTGTAAAACGTTGATTGCGACGCACGCGGATGTGGACCACATTCAGGGGTTGGCCAAAGCGAAACAGATTTTTCGAACAACCGTTTCAGGGCATCGATTGGCGGCGGAGCCCCTTCGGACTGGGGATCCTTTAAAAACGTTTGCCAAAATCGAACCGCAAAAAATTGACATGGAGATGCCGCCTGTGGAAGTGGACACTCTTATCGACGAGGGTGACCATATTCAAATTGGAGGGCTCGAAATGGAAGTTTGGTTGACGCCAGGTCATACTGACAGTCAGTTGTCATTTCGCATGGGCTCGCTGCTATTTTCCGGTGACAATATTTATCGTGACGGATGTGTGGGAGCCATCGATGCGCATCATGGCAGCGACATCGTGGCGTTCATCAAATCGTTACAACGGATTCGGGCGAGTGACGTGGAGTGGTTGTTGCCCAGTCACGGGCCGATTTTTCGCAAGGACAATGCACTGTTGGACAAGACGATTGAGCGATTGCAGGGCTACTTGAAAATGGCCGACTTCGGAACATGTGCCATTGAATGGCCCTTGATCGATCAATACGAGGAGGATGTTGCTGCGGGGATCATGCCCGAGTAACGCTGAGCAGACGAGGGCTCGAATGGGAATTGGCCGAACATGACCATGGCGGTGATGTTCACTGGAACTGAGAATGTAGGGCAGATCCGATGACAATTCGATTGCGAGGGCTCCACGATGAAGCTGCAGATTTTTGTGCACGCCATTCTGTTGGCTGCGTTGGTACTGGGCGTCAATTTTGCTAGTTCGACTCGATACCAAGCTTTGTATTGGGTGATTGGCGTGGTGTTGATCTGGGCGATATGGATTGGTTCTCGATTGCTACGCGGATTAGAAAGTGATCCGCTTCAACAGCACATCGAAGATGACCGGTTGCATGCGGCTGAGAAACAAGAGTTGCAGGAACAGGTCAAAGCCGAATTCCTCAGGAAAGCTGGCAAGCAATACTCGCCCGGAGAATAACGGTCGCACAAGAAAACAATTTATCGATCGCGAACTACAGACCGGCTGAAGTTGTTATTTGCGAAATGCGAGCAGCATGAACGCACAGCATGAACGCTACGGCTGTGAGTTGCTAGAGATATAAAGCCCTTTTTTGGGGTCAAATCCTATGCGTGGCGGAGCGCCTCGATCGGGTCCAGTTGTGACGCTCGGATGGCGGGGTAGACTCCAAAACCGACACCAATCACCAACGAGACTCCGGACGCTACGACAGGTGCCCACAGAGTGATACGGGTTTCCATTCCGGTCATCCACCCAATCATGGTTGGGCTGACTAGCCCCAGCACCAATCCCAACGCTGTTCCAATCAAAGACAGCGTAGCTGTCTCAATCAGAAACTGCATCACGATATCCGATTGTTTGGCCCCCAGTGCTCGGCGGATTCCAATCTCGTGAGTTCGTTCGCTGACACTGGCCAGCATGATATTCATGATTCCAATTCCACCCACCAAAAGTGAAATCGCTGCCGTGGCGCCCAACACAACATTGAAAATCCGTTGTGTGGCGGCGGCCTGCTCCAGCAAGTCCAAAGGCACGGTGATCGCAAAATCGCCTTGCGGATGTTGGCTCTTGAGGAGGCTTTCAATTGTTGCGGCCGTCGCTTTAACATGGTTTTTATCATTTACTTGAACCGTTATCTGGCTCAATTCCAGTTGTTCGCGACTATAACTGCCTTGGGTCATCGAAAAAATAATGTCGCCGTTCCGACTGCGATCCGTCGTTAGCGGCACATAGATGTCGTTGTTCAAATCTTGCGCCGCAAGGCTGGAGCCGATCCCAGCCGAAGGTGTTTTGTATTTCGTAACACCAACGATGCGATACAGTCCACCGATGCCGACCTGGATCGCCTTGTTTAGCGGGTTTTCGAATTGAAACAAAGTCAAGGCTACGTTTTCGCCAATCACACAAACATTGTCGCAATGGCGCATGTCACTGTCTTGCAGAAATCGGCCTCGGGCCAAATCCAAGCGGTTGCTTTCTTGGTAGTTCGGTTGGATGGCCACCAAACGACCGGGCAACTTCCTGCCGCCGTATCGCAACTCTTGTGGATATTCCCGCATAGCAGCGCAGGCTACAACCGTGGGAATTGCTTCCTGAATTCTCCGCAAATCAAGGTAGGTCAGGCCGTAGACAAGCATGAATCGGGAATTGGCCGAAGTGATTCCCGTGTCGACGGGCTTCGTGCTGCGGACGACAACGTTTTGGACGCCTAAAGATGCAATCTGCCGTTGAGCCTCTTGGCTCGCTCCTTCGGCAACGGCCAGCATCACGATCACGCTGGCGACACCAAATACCAGGCCTGAGACCGTTAGCAACGAACGCAATTGGTGCATCTGCAAGCTGCGTATGGCAGTCTTAAACAAGCCGGCGACCCGCGAATATTCGAAGAGGGATGAGTTGGGCCACATATCGTTTCTCCCGTTCGTTTGTTACATTGCGTTCGCGTTGGCGTTAGGTCCACTTTCGGCTGGCAGATCCTTGTTATTGGCTGGACCACCTACACCTCCTAATTCCGATTGCCGAAAGTCTTCCAAACCACGTTGATAGGCATCGAGGGATAACACTTGGCCAGATTCAATCCCTTCAGTAAGTTCAATAAATGAGTGGGTGGCGCGGCCGGTCTTAACTCGTTGCCGTGCGACCTGCCCACCCTCCAGACGATAAACAAACGTTTGACCTTGATGTTCGGTAATCGCCGTGACTGGTACCGCCAATACATCGTTGTAGACACCAACTAGCACTTCGACCTGGGCTGTCATTCCCGGCTTGATGTTGATCGTCTCCGGAAACGAGTCGACCAGTACAATCGACTCGTAGTTCATGACCGAAGAGAATCCGCTCTGTGCCAATTCGGAAACGTAGTGAATTGTGCCCGACAATGTAACTTCTGGGAAAGCGTCCATGCGAACCGTCGCTTTCAAGCCGGTCTTGATCTTGTTGACAGCCGCTTCATTAATCTGCACTTTCACTTGCATTCTTTTCATGTCAGGCAGATAGAAGACACTCTGCTGCCGTCGGACGGATGCGCCTTCGCGAATTCGACTTTCTGGATCGAACCAAGCTTGATTGGCATAGGCCACGGTACCCGTTTGGGGAGCTTTGATTTCGCAAAATTCCTTTTGTCTCTGGAGTTCTTTGAGTTCTTCTTCTGATATTTGGACGGCGTTTTTGGCGCTTTCGATTGCAGCCTCCGCTTTCCGCTCTTCTGCGGCCGCCGTATCTTTAGCGCGTTGGAGTTTCAGTGCTGCTTCCGTCGCCTTGCCTTCGAATTCCGTTTTCTTGCGGATAAAATCGAAGTCAAGTAAGACGCTCATTTTCTGCTTGTCGCGATCCAAACGGTAGCGAAAACTATTGCGACGCAGTTGGACTTCTCGCAGTTGCTCGGGGGTTCGGAACCCCTTGCTAACCAACGTCTCCATGTTTCGAAGTTCGTCTTCGACCTTCTCTAGCTCTGCTTGTCCTTCGGCGATCTGTCGCTCGAAGTCTGATTTTTCGGCAATGAAATCGCCTTGGACATATTTGTCACGATCCAAAACTGCCAGTTGCTGTTCTAGCGTCGCGGCCTGGATGTCGCTTTGATT
Organism: Pirellulaceae bacterium; assembly: GCA_041742275.1. Lineage (GTDB taxonomy): Bacteria > Planctomycetota > Planctomycetia > Pirellulales > Pirellulaceae > BJ22. The sequence goes on from JBGSIY010000424.1 coordinate 4,598, forward strand.
TTTATTTTTCTGAATATCCAAGTCGGCCTTGGCTTGAGAAAACTTGCCTTGGGCTTCGTTTAGGGCAGATGATTTTTCAGAAATCATGCGATCGATTTCACCGCTGTCGAATCGAACAACTACGTCACCCGAATTGACCGTCGCACCTTCGGGCACAATGAAGATGATTCGATTTTCCCACCCGGGCAACAGACAAGTGCCAACGAAGTTGTTCTGACTTTCGACGACGCCGCGTTCGACGACGGTATCTGTGATCGTCCGACGCGAGACCTGGTATGTCAAATTCGACGTCGTCGTTTCCGACCCGAACGGTAACCACTGAAAGCGATAGGCGATCACAATGATAACGATCAAAGCCACGATCCGCAGCATCCAACGTCGCCGATCGGCCCAGCGGTTGCGAGAGTCAGTTTGGTGATTTTTGCCCGACACAATATTGTCCTGTCAGACCAATTAAATTGGAAACCACTCCTTGATGTAAGAGCCCATCCCAAAACTGATCGGAATCATCAGCCGAAACGCTCTAGCGTCTGGTTCGACAGAATAAACCGAGGGCTAGTGCCCCACGGCTAATAGGTTCTGGGGGATAGGCTCTAAACGCGAACTACGGTATTGAAGGGTTGCTTTGAACCTCGTCCAGTCCCGTTTCTCCATTGACCCATTTTCCTTGGTCGTCCAAATATAGCAACTCCAGATCGGTAAATAGACGGATCTTTTGTACATTAAAATCAACCCAACTGGAGATGAGGTTGTTCTTCGCGGACAGTAAAACTTGCAACGCAGCCAAAAGGTCACGAGTTAAATTGGAATCCGCCTGTCGTGCGTTTCTCAAATTGAATTTCGCCTCGTCGACTTGGCGAGTCGCCGCAACATATTGCTGCCGGGCAATTTGTAAATTGAGGCGGCTGATCTGTAAATCGCGCAAATTGGACCGGACCGTCCCGGCCACCGCATCCTGGTCCGCCATCACTTGCCGCCTAGCCTGTTGGAACGCAACCTGGGAAGCTCGGTAGCGATTTCGCTCGTTTAGTCGGTTCAGCGGCCCATCCAATTGAACGCCAACTTGGTAAACGTGTGCGGATTTTTCAAAGGCCAACGGATTGTTCCGAGTTGGATCGGTACGAAGATCGGCCGCCATGTTGACATCCAAGTCGCTTTGCAGCTGATCGGCCGTTACCTCGACGATTCGGTAGGCGTCCATCATTCGAGCGCGACTATTCATCAAATCGAGGCGGCGATTTAACGCGAATTCTACGGCCTCTTGAGGCTCGATTCCAATGTTTTGAACGTCCACTTTAAATAGGCGAATTTGGGACTGCGAACTCACAAGTTCGCTCACGTGATCCCGTTGCCGACGGCCCACAGCGGTCAACAACTGCTGCCATTCTTGGCCGGTAGCATTGGGGTCGGCGGGGTCTTGATTTAAATCGATCGGCGGCTGGTAGCTTTCGACCTGATCGGCCAGCGCTGTTTCAAATTCGGAGTCTTCTAAATTGTCTTGCATTGTTTCCAAGCGTTGTCGCACTTGCTGCGCCAATCGAATTTGTTGCTGGATATCAGCCCGGTCGTCTGCCGAAACGGTTTCGACCAGCTGTTGATCTAATCGCTCTAACCACGCATCTAACTCGCCACGCACCTCGGGCACAAATCGCTCGATACGTTCTCGATTGGTTACATACTTTTCATGGTATTGGCTTAGCTCGAGGTTGGTCGGATATCGGTTCGGCAAATAGGCCACCATTGCTGCGTACAACGCCTGTGTTTCGTTTTCCAATTCGACCAGTTCTGGCGATAAAAAATCAAAATCTTCCAGTGGCGACTCGTCCAGATAGATCTCGATCGATGTGGGCAAACCTAGTAGCAACTTGAACGAATCGAACGCGGTTTCCAGATTCTGTTCCGCCGAGAAAACGCTAATGCGACCTGCTTGATATTCTTGGAAGACTTGATCGACTTGGATCTGCGAAACCATTTGAATATCAAACAACTCTTGATGCTCGCGCAAGTTTAACTCCAAGCTGTCTAGCTGGACAGCGCCATTTTTTGTTGAGGGGCTGAGTGTATGAGTGTATGAGTGTATCAGAGTTGGGTTTTTGGCGGTACAGATTTGATTTTCAGTGGATCGATTCCGAGTTGAGCAAGTCGCTGTTTTCT
>JBGSIY010000425.1:0-3961 GCA_041742275.1 Pirellulaceae bacterium
CACGGTTAATGATGTTCTGATGGGCAATCTTTAACAAGCGAGAGTTCGCATAAGTCTTTTCAACATTTCTTTTAGAAAGTTCCCAACATGTTCACAAAACTTTTTCTGCTGGCCGCCATTTTCACGGCATCCACACTGGTATTGGATACCCCCGAGGCTGACGCTCAAAATTGGCGAAGATTGGGTCGCAGCGCTGTCAATTCGGCGCTGAGCACAGGTAACTACAGCAACTCATCCAACCGGTACTCCAATAGCTCTTACGGCGCGCGGTCCATTCAACAAAATAACCGCAACTCTTCCGGCTATGTCAACAACGGTAGTTACTACTACCCGAATAACTATACCTATCGCAGCAACTACGGAAACTCCATTGGTTACGGGTATCCCAGCAACTACTCTTACGGAAACTACAATCGTTACAGCTACCCTAGCAGTTACTCTTACGGAACCTCCACTCACTACGGCTACCCCAGCTATTCATACGGCAACTATAATAACTACAGTTACCCAAGCAGTTATTCGTATGGCGGTAGTAGCGGAAGCGGCGTCCGATATAGTAACAGTGGATCTGGCAACTATCGCGTTTACCGATACTAAAGTTGTTGTTCGCGACTCATTCTTCGTGGGTCGATCTTAGACTCCGCAACAACTTTCAATTTTGCGATTGTGGTACCACCTGTTAGTTTAGGGCTTTCCAATCAAGCCAACATTTTTGTCCTTCTCGGCGTTCCCAGCCAAAAGATATCTGGGTGACGCCCGGGAAAAGACAACTTCGTATGGGAGCGCCTGCTCCACTTCTGGTATCTCCTCATAGCGTGAATCCTCGTGACCCGTATTGGCCACAATGCCTTATAAATTGTCCGGAAATAAGTTTCGACTACTTTTTAAAACTCGATTTTGTTACAGGACTGTTCCTCCAGGATTGTTCTGAAAAAACGTCTCGATTTACCCCGATAGGGGTTAGCAGCCGTTATTCGTTCTCGCACGATCAAGTATACCGCTTCGATGGCAACGGAGGCTGTGCACCGGTGCATTTCGGCGAGCACGAGAAAAAAGCGCACCTACGCTCATGACTTCATGAACGAGTTGGGAAAGAGCAGCGAGAAAAAACTCTTTTTCATACAGTTTTTTCAAGAAACATTTGCGACTCTTATATATGCCAATTATCCACTCTCCAACATCGACTGAATTGCCAGCCGACTCAGCTCGGCTCCATTCTTTGCACCGAGTTTACGCTTGATATTTTCTCGGTGTGTGTCGATAGTGTGCGTACTCAAAAACAGCTTCTCAGCGATAGCGCCGGTGGTCACACCCGCTCCGATCAACCGGAAAACATCTAGCTCTCGGTCCGTGAGCTGTTCCAGTGGGTCCTGTTGTTCGCTGCGGTTACCTAAGGCCTGAGCGACGAGTCGTTGCGTCAATTCGTCACTCGCGAAACGCTCGCCTTTCATTACGGTACGAATGGCATCAATCACTTTTTCATTGGATTCTTGCTTATTGAGATACCCCATTGCCCCGGCACGCAATGCGCGTTCGGCATACAACGATTCCTGATAAGCTGAAACCACTAACATTTTTATCGAGGGATTAAGTGATTTGATTCGCTTTACCAGTTCGATTCCATTTCCACTTTTTAACATGATGTCAATGATCACCAAATCTGGCGAGACCTGTTTCACGACTTCGAGTGCCTCGTTTTCAGTTGCGGCTTCACCACAAACCTCCATATCTGATTGGGCAGATATTCGCATGCTTAAGCCATCCCTCATCATCGGATGGTCATCCACAATGACAATCCGCGAACAAGTCTGAAATTCATTCATAACATTCCTCCTTTATTGGGAACTATACATCGAACCGAAGTACCACGCCCATTACTGCGTGCATTGATTTGCAAAACACCGCCAAGCATACTGGCTCGGTATTCCATAATTTGCAAACCCGCACCCCCGCCATTTGCGGGAACACGAGCGATGGGATGCGGATCGATTCCAACTCCGTTATCAGAAATCTCCAATATGATTTGATCGGACTGCTGAGAAAGCGAAATCAAAATATCATCTGCCTGTCCATGATTGATGGCATTGCTCAGTGCTTCTTGCGTAATGCTATATAACTGCGTCGCGATCGAACTATTCGCTATCACTCCGGAACCAGAAAACTCGAAGCGACATTGAATTTCCTGTTGCCCATTGGTCGCAGCAGTAAGTTCTGCCAATGCCGATCGAAGGCCTTCGGACTCAATTTGAACTGGCATAATGCCGTGCGACAGACTCTTCACGTGTTGATTCGCCTCTTTTAAGCCGCGCTCTAACTTGTCAGCAATTTCTTTGATTTGCCGATAGACATTTTCCGACAGTAAACGATTTGGGTTACCATGTACGTCCGTTTTTGGCACCTCGTCCAGTAAATCACTTAGGGTGCCGGCAAACAACGTCAAACCGGTCAACTCTTGTTGCGTTCCATCATGCAAATCTTGACCAATCCGGCGTTGCTCGTCGGTAGCGATTTCTAAAATATGTGCTTCCAATTGTTTCCGGATGGAGATATCGCGAACGATCCCCGTGTAAATCCCCAAGTGGTCGACTCGGCTAATTGCCACATCGATGGGGAACGTCGATCCATCCTTGCGGCGTGCCAACATTTCACGACGACTTCTCACCATTAGCGCAAGTTCCTTTTTGAACTGTACTTGGGTCTTTCCATTGCCTTGACTAGATAAAATTGACGGCATCAACAACGAGATATTCTGTCCTATCATTTGATCTCGTTGAAAGTCGAAGAGGGTCAAGGTCGCTTCGTTGACACTATCGATCTCACCATCCGAATTGAAAGTCATTATCGCATCCGCGGCAGTATTCAAAATTGTTTGCAATTTCTGGACACTTTCATGCAGTTCAGCATAATGTCGGGCGTCTTTCTCGCGTTGGGAAGCTTCCAATTCCTTTCGCTGCGTCAAGTCAACGAACGTAATCACGACACCCCCGACATGTTGGTCGGTTGTACGATAGGGAAGTATTCGTCGAAGGTAGTAGCGTGGCTCATTGGTCTCGACCTCTCGTTCAATTGCCGTGAGCTCGTCGAGCACCAGCTGACATTCCTCCAACATTTTGTCGTCTGAAAATTTGGGGGAGATGTCGCGCATGGGACGACCGATGTCAGAGGGCAGCAGGTTCAACAATGCTTTTGTCGGCGGCGTAAATCTTTTAATTTTGAGATTCTCGTCTAAAAAAACTGTCGCGATCTCCGTACTGGACATCAAGTTCATCAAATCGTCGGTAGCCTTATCCAACTCCAATACTTTGTCTTGAAGTTGACTGTTAACCGTAGTCAACTCTTCGTTCAATGATTGCAGTTCTTCTTTCGACGTTTCCAACTCTTCATTGACCGATTGCAATTCTTCGTTGACGGACATGATCTCTTCATTCGAAGTCTTCAGTTCCTCGTTCGAGCTTTCCATCTCTTCAATCGTGCTATTTAATTCTTCACTTAACGACTTTAATTCAAATTCGAGCTGTTGAGCCACGCGAGATTCTTCTTCGCGTGCCACGTCCGTTTCGTGATTTTCGTGTTTCAAGGCCAACGTTGATTCATGAGTCAGCCCTGGCTGTATGTCTTCGAACAAGACCAACATCAATCCAACAGCCTCGTTGGGTTCAGACAATGGTCGCACCGTAATTGAGCAACGAACGTACTGTCCGTTGCGCTTTACTCGCGCATCGGCTTCGATAACCGTCTCACCATCACGAGCAGCGTTGGCACAAGTCGCTCGAAGTTTTGTGCGCAATCCGGGACGCGACATCGTCAACAAATCTTTTGTGAGTTCGCCCCGAGGGAACTCCAAATAGTTGACCAAAGGTCCGGTCACATACAGAACCTCAAACTTTCGACTAATCAACGCAGCCGCCGGTGCGTATTCGTTGAGCACCAGCTGTTCAGTTAGTTCTTTGACACTCTTGCG
>JBGSIY010000426.1:0-10667 GCA_041742275.1 Pirellulaceae bacterium
CGGCCTGGGGCTCGGCTCCGTGGCCTTGGGCCTCATGTTAGGCAACGACGCGAGCGGAAGCCAACGGGTGGCGGCGATGCGGAGCGATGACCGCGATGGTGCGGGGGGGATTATAAAAACGCTACATCATCCCGCGCGAGCCAAACGAATTATCCATTTGTGCATGGCTGGCGGTCCCTCGCAGTTTGAAAGTCTGGATCACAAACCGAAATTAACCGAACTGCACGGCGAAAAATTCCCGGAGTCGTTCACCCAAGGCCAGCAGTTGGCGCAATTGCAGAACACGGAACTGCGAGCTCGCGGGGCTTTTACCAAATTCTCGAAATATGGTGAATCCGGTCAAGAAATCAGCGACTTGTTCCCGCATCTGGGGGGGATCGCCGACGACATTTGCATCGTTCGTTCACTGCATACCGAGCAGATTAATCACGACCCGGCCCATGCGTTCATGAATTCAGGTTCGATCATCAAGGGGCGGCCGAGTATCGGGTCCTGGCTGCTGTATGGCCTGGGAAGTGAAACGGAGAACCTACCGGGTTTTATTGTTCTCAGTTCGACCAGCAATTGCGGCGGAGCGCAACCGATTTCCGCTCGGCAATGGTCGGCCGGTTTTTTGCCCAGTCGATTCCAAGGGGTACAGTTTCAGTCGAAAGGTTCGGCGGTGCACTACATTGGGAACCCCGATGGCGTTTGCCAAAGTGCTCAACGCGAATTGATCGAGCAGATCAACGAACTCAATCGCCTATCGGCCAGCGAACGATTGGATCCCGAGTGCGACACCCGAATCGCGCAATATGAATTGGCCTTCCGCATGCAAACGTCGGTACCCGAGCTGACGGATTTCAGCACCGAGACGCAAGAAACGCTGGACGCCTATGGAATTCGCGAGCCAGGAGACGGAAGTTTTGCATCGAATTGTTTGATGGCTCGGCGACTGGCCGAACGGGGCGTGCGGATGATCCAGCTGTACCACCGGGCTTGGGATCATCATGGCGATATCGAGAAGAACATGCCGATCGCGGCCCGCGATGTGGACCAAGCCAGTGCGGCACTTGTCCGCGACCTCAAACGCCTGGGCATGCTCGACGACACCTTGGTCATCGCCGGCGGCGAATTCGGACGCACGCCGATGGGGCAGGGGACCGGACGCGACCATCATATCTTGAGTTTCTCCGCCTGGATGGCCGGTGGGGGAGTTAAACCGGGGGTCACCGTTGGGGAAACCGACGAGCTGGGCTACCGGGCTGTCGTGGACCCCGTCTCCGTCCATGATTTGCATGCAACCCTACTGCATCTATTTGGCATCGATCACCTGCGATTGACGTTTCGATATCAAGGTCGCGATTTCCGATTGACCGACGTGTTTGGGAAACGGATCGATAAGTTGATAATATAGCTGCGCTGTTCTTGGTGCTTGGTGCTTGGTTTCTGTCGAAGCTTGACGCGCGAGATGAAGCGTGTTTCGGGGAACGTTAAAAGGGAAAAACTGCCCGTCCCGCCTTCGGACCAAGGCTCCCTAACCGGCAACTTTGACGCTAGAATTCGGGAGGCTGGGCTCTCAATTTGAAACTTTCCGGAACGGTCCTGTAGAAAATCCATCGTTAGGGAATTTGTCTGGGGCGAGGTGCCAAAATGATTAAGCATTGGCCGAGCGGGCGGTAGGTGTTGTCGCGTCAGAGCCCGGGTTTGAACAAAGCGGAACAGAGCAGATCAAATAACAAACGAGGAATGAGTCATGAAATGGGAAGGTCGCGAGCGGAGTCGCAATGTTAACGATCGTCGGGGTATGAAACCGGCCATGGCGGTCGGCGGTGGTGGCTTGGGCGTGCTGCTCTTGGCGTTGTTGTTTATGTTTTTGGGCGATGACAAGGCCGCTCAGCAGTTATTGGAGCAAGGCCAAGTCGGCGTGCAGCAGCAACAACAGCCGGGTGACGCTCCACCGCAAGACGATAAAACGCGAGAGTTCATCGAAGTCGTCCTCCGCGATACGGAAACGATTTGGGACAAATTGTTTCGGGAATCGGTACAAGGTGGCCGATACCAACCCCCTCAACTGGATATCTTCAGTGGTTCCACCCAATCTGCCTGCGGTACAGCGTCTGCGGAAGTCGGTCCGTTTTATTGCCCTGGAGATCGGAAGATCTATATTGACCCCACATTCTTCGACCAATTGGCCCGACGGCATCGGGCTCCCGGCGATTTTGCTCAGGCCTATGTGATCGCTCATGAGGTCGCCCATCATGTGCAAGTCTTGCTGGGGTTCAGCGACCAAGTCAACCAAGTGCGGCAACAGGGATCAAAAGAAGCGGCGCGGCAAGCGACCGTGCGACTGGAGCTCCAAGCCGACTTTTTGGCCGGTGTTTGGGCTCACCATGCGCACAAAGAATACGGGATCTTGGAAGAAGGGGATATTGCCGAGGCGATCACGGCGGCCAATCAAATTGGTGACGATACATTGATGAAAGAATCGATTGGATACGTCATCCCCGAACGTTTCACGCACGGCTCGTCCGAACAACGAGTGCGTTGGTTTACGCGGGGTTTGAAATCAGGTGATCTCAACGATTGCCAAACCCTGTTCGATTTAGGCTTCAATGAACTGGTTCCGTAGGGGAAGGGTGGAGGGAGGCTAAAGGCTAAGAGCGCCACCCGTCGTGTTGGCCGTGAAGCGGTCGCAGCGGATAAACGCCCCCAACCTAAATCCAAAGCCCCGAAGGGGCGACAGAAATCCGCGGGTTGGGGCCCAAGATGAATTTGCTGTCGCGGCTATCGCCGCTAATGTGGACGGGGGGGGCCGTTTCTGTGGGTGTTACCCACAGCTAAGTGCTGCCGCGGCTATCGCCGCTTGGGCGACTCAGTGCCACCCGTCGTGTTGGCCGCGAAGCGGTCTCAGCACATAGCCGCCGGTGATAGCCGGCGGATAAACGCCCCCAACCCAAATCCAAAGCCCCGAAGGGGCGACAGAAATCCGCGGGTTGGGGCCCAAGATGAATTTGCTGTCGCGGCTATCGCCGCTAATGTGGAACGGGGGGGGGCCGTTTCTGTGGGTGATACCCGCAGCTATGTGCTGCCGCGGCTATCGCCGCTGAAATGCAGATTGGTGTCAGTCATCGCAGGGGTGATTCTGTTTTGGCAGCATCCAGCGCGTCGCACGCTAAAGCGTGTACTCCAACGACACCTGACACATGGTCCATGTTCCCCCGCTTCCCTGTCTCAAATCTGCTACAATCGATCCTTGTTTTGAGGGCGGTCGATCCTCGCGACCCCGTGTCGGGGTGGATGGCGAGCGCCGATCGTATTTTTGCCTGTTAGTGCCGCCATTTTTTTGATAACGAGGTCCCTGTGTTCCATTCGATGTTTCGGTTGAGTCTGTTAGGCGTGTTTATGCTGAGTGCGATTTGGGGTGCCGGTCCGTTGGCGGCCCAAGATTCCGGGGGTGCGATGAAGGTGGTGTTTTTAGGGGACTCGATCACAGAAGCCGGTGCGGGAGCCGGTGGCTATGTCACATTAATCCGAGAGGCCTTGGCCGCGCGGCATCCCGACAAGAAGATTGAGGTCATCGGTGCGGGAATCAGTGGCAACAAAGTCCCGGACCTGCAACGCCGCCTTGAAAAAGATGTCCTCAGCCATCAACCCCAAATCGTCGTGATCTACATCGGCATCAACGACGTCTGGCATTCGCAAAGTGGCAAAGGGACGAGCCCTGAGGACTATACATCGGGTTTGAAAGATATCATTGGCCGGATCAAACAAGCCGGGGCCAAAGTCATCGTGTGCACGCCCAGTGTGATTGGCGAAAAAACCGACGCCTCGAATCCACTCGACAAAATGCTCGAGGACTACGCCGCCTTGAGCCGTGAGGTCTGCCGCGAAACGGCGTGTACTTTAGTCGACCTGCGAGCTCACTTCATTCACGAACTCACGAATTTGAACGACGAGAACGCTGCTAAAGGCATCTTGACCTCCGATAGCGTCCACTTGAACGAAGCCGGCAATGAATTTGTCAAAGACTGCTTGTTGCCAACCGTCGAATCGGTGTTGACGGGCAAAGTCATGAAGCATGTGGTGATGTTTAAATTCCGTGCCGATGCGCCGCAAGCCGATATCAACCGCGTTTGTGATGCGTTTGCAGAACTCCCCAACCAGATCAAAACCATCATCAGCTACGAAGCGGGTTCGGACATCAGCTTTGAGAACTTGAACCAAGGTTACAAACATTGTTTCATTGTGACGTTTGCCAATGCCGAAGATCGCGATGCGTATTTGGTGGACGAAGCACATCAAGAGTTCGTGAAAATGTTGCGGCCTTATGTCGATGGCGCGTTGGTCGTCGATTTTTGGGCGGATAAATAGTCTCCGTCGTGGGTGTTGGGGCTCCGCTTCGATGGATGATCGCAGTGGGGCTTGGTGAACAAACATAACTGAAAATGGAATTCTCATGTCCGCCCCCAACGACTCTATCAGCAACGAGACGACAGGCTCTGAACAAGATTTCCAACGGGTGCTGGGGTTGGGGAGTGCCACCGCGGTTGTGATTGGTGCGATTGTTGGGATTGGAATTTTTTTCACTCCTTCTGACATCGCGCGCACGGCCGGTTCCATGGAGATGGCCATGCTCGCCTGGGTCGTCGGGGGGGCCATCGCGTTATTTGGTGCGATGACCTTTGCCGAACTTGGCGGTGTCTATGCGCGGACGGGAGGTCAATACGAGATACTTCGCGACGCTTACGGATCGTTCACGGCATTTCTGTTTGTATTCTGCAATGCTACAGCAGTCCAAGCGGGTTCGATTGCCATCATTGCCTATTATTCGGCAGTCAATTTGGTCGTCGCCTGCGGAGGAAGTTTTGACCAAAAAGAGTTATGTGTTGGAGTCGGGAGCGCAATGATCATCGCGTTGGCTGGCACCAATTGGCTGGGGGTCAAATGGGGGTCCTTGGCTCAGAACGTCACCGTGGTGATGAAGATTGCTACGTTGATTGTCATCACGATTGTGGCCCTCATGTTCCAGCCCGCGGCGTTGCCGGAAGGCGGCGAAATGGTGGAGGTCGCGTCGTCTGAGGCAGCGGCGGAAACAGGCATCACCTTCACGGTCTTTTTGGCGGCGTTGGTCCCGGCGTTGTTTGCCTTTGGGGGTTGGCAGCATGCGTTGTGGGTGGGTGGCGAAGTCAAGAATCCGCAACGCAATGTTCCTTGGGCCATTTTGGGCGGAGTAGTGATCGTCACGTTAGTTTATTTGTTTGTGAACTGGGCCTTCTTTCGTCTCCTGGGTTTTTCCGGCGTGGCGGGCTCACGAACCGTGGCGGCAGACGCGGTGGGTGCCGTCTGGCCCGTGTGGGGCGGGCGCGTCGTCGCTGGGGCCGTGGCCGTTTCGGGGTTTGGCGTGCTCAATAGCCAACTCCTCAGCGGTCCGAGATTGATCTGTGGCATGGCTCGCGATGGCCGGTTCTTTCGCCCGTTTGCCAAATTGAGTCCGCGATTTGCCACCCCGCATTTGGCGATTCTATTGTTGGCGGGGATGGGGTTGAGCTTGTTGTTGGTGGCCGGTGCGGACAACACGGACCAGATCATGAATGGCGTGGTCATGATCGACGCTGTCTTTTTTGTGCTCACCGGTTTCGCGCTGATGGTGCTGCGTCGAAAATTCCCGTCGGCTCCGTGGTCCTATCGTTCCCCATGGTTTCCCTCGATGCCGATTTTGTTTGGCCTAGGGGAATTGCTGGTTTTGGTGGGTGCCTTTTCGATGCCAAAATACCAGCAAAGTGCCTACATCAGTGTCTTATGGATCGTTGCCGCCGCCCTCTTTTATGTCGCTTTTTTCCGTAAACGTATCGCACCGCAAACGTCGTAGGAAAAACGCTAGGGGACAGTCGGACCGAGTTATCGTTCACGACTCGATCAACCGATGTGAGTTGGCGGAAATGATATCCGTCGTCTCGGTAATTGTCCGGAAATACGTTCCCGGATTAGACGGAACGCATTAGCGTCCGGTTCCCATCAAAACCGGGTGCTAGCGCACTCCGACAAATTGATTAAACTGGATGTTGTTACGGGCCCGTTCCTCAGGAATGGTTCTCACGGAACTTCTCGATTTACCCCGATAGGGGTTAACAGCCATTAGCCGGTGGTTGAGCGCAGCGACACCACCGGAAGCGTGTTGCCACGGCCATTGCACCCTGAAGGGGTGCCAGAGACGTTCTTGATTCGCCTTGATCGCCTCGATTTCGGGGTGCTGAAAAAAAGAATACGAAATCGGACCGGTGATCTCGTTGGGTTTAATAGACTGGCAAAGGCTTTCAATCCCTTCGGCGCCGACAAACCAAACACGGAAATTTTTTGGGACATATCCTCGGTCGACTCCTCTCGCTGAACGCCCCTCAGTTCCAGTCGATGCAAAATAATTATCACCGGTTGTTTCCCGCGAGAACCAAATACCATTGGGACAATTTTCATGACACTCGTCTGCGAAAAAAGGGTTGCTGGCGATTTCCCCACTGCTTGTACCGTGTGAATCGGTCTGGCCGCCCCACTGAAGGCCTTGGGAGAGACGATTTATCGCAAGGATAGGTTCTTTCGCCACTGACGTGCTGATCCATGGCAAGCGGCATTTCGTAGTGGACCAGGCCGCGAGTCCCGTCGCGAAGAGCATCGCGCGCGGCCTGACGCAGGGCGTGGCTCGAACAAGACCTGAACTTTTAAACAACCGGGAGTGTCCCTCTAAACTCAGGACTTTCAGAGTTCCCTACACAGGGGATTTTAGGGCGTGAAGGCTAGGAGCCAGTCCGGGAACATCAGCCGAAATGCGCTAGCGTCCGGTTCCACGACGTTAACCGTGTGCTAGTGCACTTCGGCTGATTATTATTTGAGTATCAGGACAGACTCCTAGGGTCGTTGCGGCGAAGGGATAAAAACCTGATCATGTGACGACGTGGCCAGTGGAGAATTCCAGGGGTCGGAGAGCTTGCCGGATCGATCGACAAAAGTACCATGACGATCTTGCGGGCTGAGAGCCTATCCCAAAACTGATCGGGATTATCAGCCGAAACGCACTAGCGTCCGGTTCGACCGAATAAACCCGGGGCTAGTGCCCACGGCTAATAGGTTCTAAATGGCATCAAATTGTCGGTTCCGGTACCTCGTTTGCTTGCGATCGGTTTTCGGGCCGGGCAGTGTGTTCAAAGTACAAATCAACTTGAGTGGGAAGGAGTAGAAGAGACCCTTGATTCGGAAAATCATTGCTAATTACCGCACGGCGTTTTCCGGATTACCACGCGAGATCTGGTTTCTGTCGTTCATTATGTTGATCAACCGATCGGGATCGATGGTTTTGCCGTTCCTGTCGATCTATGTCAGTCAGAAGTTGGGACTGGGAGACGCCGCAGCCGGCGGAATTCTCGCCAGCTTTGGGATTGGAAGCTGCATAGGCTCGTTTTCCGGTGGTTATTTGGCGGAACGGATTGGGCCGTTTCGAGTGCAGATCATCTCGTTGATTGGCAACGGTGTGGGGTTTGCCGTGTTGTCGCAGATGACCAGTTTTTGGGCGTTGGCGATTGTGATCTTTTTAACCAGTACCGTCGCCGATTTGTTTCGCCCCGCCAATGGAGCCTCGATCACGTTCTTGAGTCCCGCGGCATTGCACAAGCGCGCGTTTGCCCTCAATCGTTTGGCTGTGAATTTGGGTTTTACGGTTGGCCCGTTGGTCGGAGGGATGTTGGCGTTTTACAGTTATCAATGGCTGTTTTGGGTCAACGCGATCACCTGCCTGATCGCCGCCGGTTTGTTCCAACTTTTGTTGGGTAGTCACCTGACCGATCATCCGGAATCGCAGAATGAGAAAGCGATGGGGATCGCCAGTGGCGTGATTGGCACATCACCGTTTGCCGATGGCAAGTACTTATTGTTTCTGTTGCTGAACTTTATTACCTTTTGTGTGTTCTTCCAATTGATCTCGACCTATCCTCTGTTTTTGGAGAAAGAGTTTTTCTTGAATGAGTTTGAGATTGGAATGTTGTTGGGACTGAACACGATCATTGTGGTGTTGTTTGAAATGGTATTGATCCAATCGATTGACCATTGCAGTGCCCTCAAAACGATCGCCTGGGGCAGTCTGTTGATGTGTTTGGGGTTTGGCGTTTTGCCATTGGGATTTGGGTTTGGGTTTACGGCGTTGACGGTTTTGATTTGGACACTGGGCGAGATGTTAGCCATGCCGCAAATGTTCGCTTATGTTTCCTCGATCTCCAATCGTCAAAATCGAAGTCGTTATTTGGGACTGTATACGCTGAGCGTTTCATTGGCGTTAGTCTGCGGGCCCTGGGTGGGGACACGGTTGTACACCGTGGATCACTTCCAGTTCTGGCATTGGGGAACCGTGATTGGTTGTGGCGTGTTTGCTGGATTCTACGCGATGGCATGGCACGAACAACGCACCCGCCGTCAGCGGAAATTGGCTGCTGAAACAGTTTAGGAACCGTTCGAGAAATAAAATCCGTTTTTAAAATTAGCCGGAGTGCACTAGCACCCGGTTTTGCAGGGAACCGGACGCTAGCGCGTTTCGGCTGATGATGACATCAGTTTTGGGATAGGCTCTTGGTCATTGTCCGGAATTAAGTTCCCGGATTGAAGATAGTGGCTCGACTCTCCGAGAGAAATCACGGCTCGGAGAGCCGTGCGACATTGAGCCAAATCGCCAGTTTATTTCCGGACTGTGCCTTAATGGCTCATGCCGGCGACTTCGACATTTTCTCCGATCGACCATTGCGAGCGATCGTTTTGGTCTCGGATCACGCGGTGGTAGAGAGTGTCGCGTTCGACTGGTTCGCGACCTGCCTCGCGGATGAGTTGTTCCATTCGCTCGACACTCAAGAACTCGGGCGTCGTGGCACCGGCATCGTGATAGATCAGTTCGTGCCGCACGGTACCGTCGATATCATCGGCCCCGTAGCTCAACGCCGTCTGTGCCGTGCCGATCCCCAACATAATCCAGTAGGCCTTCATATGCGGGATGTTGTCGAGCATCAAGCGGCTGATGGCCATGGTCCGCAAGTCCATCGAGGCGGTTGGCTTTTTGATATGCGATAGGCCGGTATTATCGGGATGGAAGGCCAGGGGAATAAACGTTTGAAACCCACCGGTTTCATCTTGCAATTCACGTAAACGGATAAGGTGATCGATGCGGTGCAACGGTTCCTCGACATGACCATACAGCATCGTGCAATTGGACTTCACACCCAATTGGTGAGCCGTGCGGTGAATTTGTATCCAGTTCGAACCATCGGCCTTGTGCTCACAAATTTTATCGCGAACCTCGGGATGAAAAATCTCGGCCCCTCCCCCCGGTAAACTCCCCAGCCCCGCGGCGATCAGTTCCTTCAAAATCCATTCCATTGGTTGCTTGGTCAAAAACTCAAACCAATTCAACTCCACCGCCGTCCAGCCCTTGAGGTGCAGGTTGGGATAAGCATCATGGAGGACTTGTAGAATATTCTTGTACCACTCGAATTTGCGTTGATGATGCAAGCCGCCGACGATATGCATTTCCGTGCAACCGTTCTCGACCGCTTCGCGCCCGCGTTCCAAGATCTGTTCGTCGGACATCACATACGACTTGTCACTCCGCAGATCGGATCGAAACGCACAGAAAACGCAGCGATAGACGCAGACATTCGTGGCGTTTAGATGGGTATTGATATTGTAATAGCCGTAGTTGCCGTTGATCTTTTCACGGACGAAATTCGCGAGTTGTCCCAGGTCATTGACGGGGACCTCGGGCTGATACATCAACAGGCCGTCCTCGAATGAGAGTCGTTGTCCGGCTTCGACCTTTTCGCGAATCGCTTTTAAACTGGGGTGAACGGAGTAAATCATGCTATTTCTATTTTCCTAAAAGATCAGAGCTGCGCCATCGAAATCAGACAATCGATCGCAGCTGAGTCATTAAAAAATCCGATTGATCGTGCCGGTCGCTATTGCTCTTGTGACAACGAAGAGCCTATCCCAATACTGATTGGAATCATCTGCCGACACGCGCTAGCGTCCGGTGCGACCGAATAAACCGAGGGCTAGTGCCCCACGGCTAATAGGTACTGGGATAACTTCCAAGAATAATGTAGTGAATCAATCTGTGCCAATTCAGTAGTTCAAAGAACTCACTTCTGTATGTAAAGAGTCTAAGTTGACAAGGAAACCCTGTCCATAAGCTTTGGGAGCGAGCCCTCACGTTAAACCGACTTTAAATCCGCGAGGCAACGAAAAAATCGATAGCGATCACCAACAGTAAACCCATGCTAACCACGGCATTCACGTTGAAAAACGCTTGATTGACGCGACTCAAGTCATTTGGTCGCACCAACGCATGCTCATAAATTAACAGACCGGCAATCGCCACCACGCCAACCCCATAAATCCAAGACAATTGCAGGTCAGGTCCACCGAGATAATGCGACCACCCCAGCAAGACCAGCAGGGCGACCATCAGCCCATGACAGCCCATCGCCAACCGCAGCGCCCCCGGGACGCCCAACCACACGGGAACACTTTTTAAGTTCATCGCCCGATCAAACTCGTAATCCTGGCACGCATAAATAATATCAAAGCCCGCCACCCAAAATAAAACCGCCAATCCCAAGATAATCACGGGGGTTAAATCCCAAGGGTCGACCATGACC
>JBGSIY010000427.1:0-2446 GCA_041742275.1 Pirellulaceae bacterium
AGACGGCCTATAATCCCAAAAAGGTGTCCGACACCTTTTTGGCAGTTTAGGCAGTTTGTTGTCAGGTCCACCAGTTTTCGGTCTTGCAGCAGAGTTGAGGTCAGGCCCTGCGTTCGGTTTTCATTCGGATGTTGGCCTAAAGAACAACGTGAGATCGAGGGCGTATACGCCGATGATCGAATCTCAGTAGTGACCCTCAGTGGTG
Organism: Pirellulaceae bacterium; assembly: GCA_041742275.1. GTDB lineage: Bacteria > Planctomycetota > Planctomycetia > Pirellulales > Pirellulaceae > BJ22. Next base: position 206 of record JBGSIY010000427.1, read on the forward strand.
ACCCATGCTGGCTTCCCCCGAGGTGAACTCGGAGAGGAGAGAGCCGATGGGAGTTCAGGTGAAGCCAGCCCCAACCGAGTTCACCTCGGCTGAGCGGAGGATTCATCCCGCTTAGCTAATTCCAATATTTGGAAACATTCGATTTCATAAATTGCAGTGCATCGCGGGTTAATTGTTCTTCGGTGACAAACATGCGACGCCAAATCTTGGTCGCGGCTGCCAATTCGGGTAAGGCCAATCCGAAGGCTTCGACCGTCAACCAGCCATCGTATCCCATTTCGCTCAGAGCCTTGAAGTTCGCCTCCCAATCAACGCCGCCCTGCCCTGGCGTGCTGCGGTCATTTTCAGAGATATGGACGTGAACGATCATTTTGCTCGCATCGTGGATAGCTTGTGAGATGTTTTTCTCTTCAATGTTGGCATGGAAAGTGTCGTACATAATCCGACAATGGGGGTGATTGACTTCTGTTGCAAATCGAGCCGAATCAGCATGGGTGTTGAGGAAGTAACTTTCGAATCGATTCAGACATTCAACAGCAATGACGGTGGATTGTTGCCCGGCATGTTCTGCAACGGCCCGCATCGATTCCACTCCCCACGTCCATTCATCGGCTGTCGGTCCAGAACCTGTGAACTCACCCAGGGCCGAATGGGTGGGGCCCGCCAAATGGGAGGCTCCCAGGGCGGCACAGCAATCCAACGCGCGCTTATTCATCTCAATGGCCTTGGCGCGAATTCCTGCATCGGGACTGATGGGATTATCGTTGGCAGTGCGGACGGTCACAGCCGAACACTGCAGTCCCATGTCAGCCAATCGCTTGCCCCACATATCGTAGTCCAGGTCATAGTTGAAAAGTGGAATTTCAACACCGTCATATCCCGCCGCTTTAATCATTTCCAACACTGGAAGCATGCCTTCGTTTAATTCAGCGGTCCACAACAGCAAATTCATACCAAATTTCATCATTTACTCCGTATTAAAAAAAGTAACATTGCCCCAACGAAAACGCAATTTTGCAGGGCGTTTGCATTCGAATTTATTCTCGATGCCGTACAGGAAAAGGCTGACCTGCATGAGGCGTTCAAAACCCTCGCCCAAAATTACAGCTTCGGATAGGCGCCCCAGGTTCGCGAGTTCCCATCCCCGGCGACTGAATTGTAAGCGATTTTGGCGTTCGATTGAATCGTGGCTAGGTGAGGCTGATGGGGTAGTTCGGCAATAGCTGCGGCGTTAAATTTGTAATGACCCGGCGAGCGTCGGCGAACCAGGGAATTACCGAATCGGGGATAACCTGAAGTTGGACTCGTTGCATCACTTGGTTCAAACGAAATAATAATCTCGAATCAAACTCGTAGTCAAAAAGAAACCGAACTGAAATAAAACGATTTAAAAAATTGGGGATTGTTGCCAGTGATTTGTTGGCATAACGCTCAATCGCTGACTGCAGCCAAAACCCATCGACTTGCTGGATCTGGGAATAATAAAACTCGAGTTGCCCGGGAAAACGACGAGAGAGTTCATCGTCCAGGAGCATTTCGATCAAAATGTGCCCGATAAAAAAAGTCTGCATTCCGTTGAGTTCTGGTGCGAATTGTTTGATTTCTCGAGAGAACTGAGAATTGAGGGTGGCAAACGTCGGGGTGGCATGAAACCAGACGTCATCATGGAGGTGTTGCCGAATGCCGGAAAACAATTGCAACTCGTCATTGGACGGGTTCGTCTCCAACCAACTCGTCACGCGGTGCGTGCGAAAACGCGTTTTTCGATCAATCACATTCATCCAATCAGGTAGGCACGTTCCGATTATGAAATTAGGATTATCAAGATAAGGCAGAGCGTGAGTGAAACAGTTCAAGGGTCTTGAGCTCGACAATGGAGATAGGGATTTCCAACACGAGTAGAATTATCAGGCATTCCGGCAAAACGACAACCCATTGCAGCCTACCCAACTCGTGGTTGGCTGGTAAAATTTTGTATTAAAATTGTATTCAGGTAGTCACTCATGTTTGATCTGATCGCTCAGGGACCGCAGGCATCGCAACGTTGGCGAAAACGAGTTCGAGAGGAACAGTGGCACGTGATTGGTCGCCAATCCGGTTTATTTAGCACGGATTGGGATAGTCAGATTTCTCGCCAACATGTGAGGATACGCGTTGCCAATGGTTGCGTGGAAGTGGAGCGAATCCCCGAGGCAACCAATCCTGTTTTTTTTGAAGGTCAGGTAGCAGCGGAATTCAAGG
>JBGSIY010000428.1:0-5014 GCA_041742275.1 Pirellulaceae bacterium
TGTCGAAGTTCTTTCGGCCTCTCGGGGAAGTGATGTGGCCCTGATTCGAATCAAGGGGGATGAGCCCTTTGTCGCCAGCCCGTTGGCCGGAGGTGAGCCGCGACCACTGTCTCGGGTTCGGGTAATGAGCCACCCCCGGAATGAATATTGGGTCGTAACCGAGGGGGTGGTCAGTCGACATGTTAAATTGGATCGTAATAAGGGAGGCGGGCGTTGGTTGGAAATCACCGCCGAGTTCGCTGCGGGTTCAAGCGGTTCGGCGATCTTCAACGAGCGGGGAGAGATCGTCGGTTTGGTTTCCAGAGTTTCGCCAATCTTTCGCGGTCCCTCAACGGCAGGGGATGGTCAACCGAAACCGGAACAAGAAGGCAAGAGCACCCGAGAGCCGTATGTGGAAATGATCTTGCGGCGATGCGTCCCGCTCGACGCGATCATGCAGCGATTCCAAGGCTCCCTATAGAGTTTCAGTTCTCCAGGGGGGATCTCTGGTTTTCTTACCCCCGAAATTTTTTTCGCCTAGTTACTGGCACGCACCCAAGTTCCGACCGTTACGATCGCAGGGATGTTAGCAAACTTCCTACAGGCTTGAGGACGTCCGTTGCCATTACGAGAACAATTCCTTGATCGGCGCTGCTCCGTTGGCGATTTTGATGGGCCGATTGTTGTTACTGGTGAAGGTCGTGTCGAGGCTGATCCCCAAACTCTTACAGATTGTGGCCATTAAATTTTCCGAGCTATAGGAGGGGCCGACAACTTCGGTGCCATCTTCATTTGTTTCGCCGACCACAATTCCCGGAGCCATTCCCGCACCGCCGACGACCACGCTCCAGCAACGAGCCCAGTGATCGCGTCCTGTGTTCCCATTAATGCGGGGCGTACGACCAAATTCTCCCATCCATATGATCGCTGTATCTTGGAGAAGTCCGCGTTGAGCGAGGTCTTCCGTCAAGGCGCTCATGGCGCGATCAAGAGTGGGGAGCAAGTTATTTTCGAGCGTGCCGAAGATGTTTTGATGGTTATCCCAACCGCCCAAGTTGACCTCGACAAACGGAACACCCGTTTCCACCAACCGCCGGGCCATCAGACAACCGCGACCGAAATTGTTTTGGCCGTAACGTTCTTGAACCTCCGTGGGTTCTTGGTTCACACGGAAGGCCGACATTTGTTGGCTGTTAAGTAGGCTCAGTGTTTTTTGGATGACTTTGGCGTGTTCCGCAGCATTGGTCCCCCGGTTCTCGCGAATGAACCGGGACTCAAGTTGTGCCAACGCTTGGACTCGCTCCGTCAGGCGAGAGGGTTCAATACCCATTTCCAAATTGCGGACGTTTCCATTGCTGTCGACACTGAAGGGAGCCCAAGCCATACCGAGGAACCCTGGCCCCTCACTGCCACCGCCGACGGAAATGAACGGCGGGATTTCGAGATCGGAGCGAGTCGGAAACAGCTGATGTGAGATCACCGAACCGTAACTGGGATATTCGATGCTGGGTTGAGGCACAAAACCTGTGTGCATGTAATAGCGGCCTCGCATATGGTCCGCCTCGCGGGTGCTCATATTGCGGACGATCGACAGTTTGTCCATTTGACTGGCGATCATTGGCAAGTGTTGGCTAATTTGAGCCTCGCCGGCCGTGGCGATCGGCCGATGAGGACCCCCGGTTGCGGTCCCCGGTTTCAGGTCCCACATATCGATCGTCGACGGGCCACCACCCATCCACAACAGAATCGCCGACTTGTTATTCTTTTTCAGGATGTTGGCATTCGCTTGTAGGGCACCTCCCAATGCTAATGCACTGCCGGTCAAAGCCGACGCTCCTGCCAAGTGGGACATGAAATGCCGACGGTTCATGCCTCGGGGAGTTCGGTAGCCGTTCAATGGAAAACCGTTCATCGTTTGCCTCATAGTGGTTAGCATGAAATGGGGAAAAGGCCCGGGGCTCTCCCCTACATGAATTGTATCTCAAATGAAACTAATGCACAAAAATAAATTCGTTGGAATTCAAAATGATCCACCAAACGTCTCGCAGTGCCTCGGCTGCGTTGCCGTTGCGAGCCTGCAAAAATTGTTTCGCCAACGCCAGATCGTCGCGAGTTGCCGTCCGTCCCAAACCTGCCTTGAACAGAAAATCAACCGCTTTGTTGCCTTGTAGATTCCGGTCAGTCATAGCTCGATGAATCAAAGAACCCGGATCGGGCGCTGTCGCCGCCTGGATCATTTCACCGTTGAACATCATCAGGATCTGAGGGATCGTGCCGTTGAAATTGGTCGCTTCGTCCCCTTCGTCGGTGCCGAAGGTTGAGGCAAACTGTTGCAGCCATCGGTTGCGTCGCTGTTCCTGTTGTTCAAAACTCATCGCCTCGGCGGCCGTTCCCGTGGCCACCAACATCGATTCGTACAACTGTTCTGCCGACATCTGGCGCAAATAGAACCGGGAAAACTTGGGAGGTTGCCCCAGCAAGGGATCATCTTTTTCGTTGGAGCTGTTGGAACGACTCGACAATCCATAGGGGCGGCTCAAAACAATCCAACTCATCAACGCCTTGATGTCATAACCCGAACTGCGAAATTCATTGGCGAGAAACTCGAGAAGTTCCGGGTGACTGGGTAAATTATGTGGACCCAAATCGTCAATCGGTTTCGTAAAACCGTAACCCAGGAAATGGCCCCAAGTCCGATTGACCATAGTCCGAGCGAGGTAGGGCGAGCCCAAAACATGTTTACTCAATTCGACGCGTCGATTCACCACATTCACATATCCCGATTTGGGGACTTCGGTCCCATCTACGAATACGGGAAAGGCCACCTTGAGTAAACCGTTTCGCAGTTCGTAAAACAAATCAGCTTCATCAATATTGCCGCTTTCGCCCCGAAAGTCTTGATCTGCCAGAGTAGGAGAATCGGCATCGGTCTGCCCTCCAAAAGCGCGGGTCTGGCGAAAGAAAGCGTTCATCTCCCAATACTTTTGCTGCTTCCAGTCATTGAACGGATGATTGTGGCACTGAGTGCATTGGACTTGGAGACCCAAAAAGAGTTGGCTGGTCGCCGCCGTCGCTTGCGCTGCACCATCCATGTTGACCTTGTCGATCAAAAAATTGGTTGCCCCATTAAATTGTTCGGCGCCCGGACGGGTATGGCCGTTGGCCGTGATCAGTTCCGACACCAAACGATCGTAGGGTTTCTCTCGAGCAAAAGAATCACGCAGATACTTTTGCATGCCCTCGCGGCTGATCATCGAGTTGTTGCCGTTCCCGCCCGTTCGGCCGATCAATAAATTGGACCAGAGGGTCGTCCAGTTGCGGGCGTACTCTTCGGTGTATTCATCCGAGTAAAGGAGGCGTTCCACCAATTTGGCTTTTTTGTTTTCCGATCGATCGTCGAGAAATGCATCCAGCTCATCGACTCGAGGGATGCGACCGATGATGTCCAAAAAAATTCGGCGGCACCATTCACCATCAGAGGCAACATCACTCGGTTTGATGTCATAAGCGTCCCATACCTTCTCCACAATGGAATTGATCTGGTCCACACGCGACTGTGTCGCTGAATCCTGACAGGCACCTGTTGTGGGGATTAAAAGCCAAATTGCGGCGAGGAACGAGGCAAACGCTGTTGATTTGCAGGATGGGCAACAAGAATGTTTTTCCACAGAACAATCCCCGTCTGAAGTTAAGAAGTCGGAAAAACCGCAATGCACTTTAATTCTAGCAGCCGCGTCAAAAAATAGCATCTAAAACTTCGCGATAAATCATCAAGATGCAATAAACGTTCAATTCAAATCGGTTAATCGAAAAAAACGCGTCGCCGTGATGTGTGGGGGAGTTCGAAACTGACGTTGCATCGCCAGCGATCCGGAAATCCAACGCCCGCTTTGGCAATAGCGATGACGGAAAATCACGGTTCGTTCGGGACGGGAAGTTTCTCTCCCCTTAATTTCTCGCAATCGACTCCTGTGCGAACAGATTTCGGACTAAAGGCAGATGGGGAGCCGCTGGGAATCGGCAAATCAACGTCCGGAGAAAATTTTTTAATTTTTTCAGATAAGGCGAGAATAATCAGGATATCAAAACCGTCAACGATCCGGAAGTGTATCAAAAAAACACAGGTGTTCAATTTTGATACGCGCAAAATAAAACAGGTCACCTAATTAGGTGACCTGTTACCGATATAAAATCAAACTATTGCGGCCTTGGCTAACCCCTCTGAAGGCGTCAGCCAAGACTCTGCCTCGTCTCTGTTCCGCCCTCGAAAATTTCTCTTGCGAGATGGATCGAGGGAAGTCCACTTCCACTCTAACGTAGATGCAAGAATCGTGCCAAACTTCATTTTCCCAGTTTGCGAGTGATCCAAACAAAACTGGCTACCAGGGACATGAGCCCCAAGGGAGCGAAGGCAATCAAGGGGATAAGAATGGACGTTTCGGAAATGGGTTGTTTGGCCGCATAAACAAGGGAACCTGCCAGGCCCGAAGCGGCGGCCGCGACAGTTGTAATCACAAAAATAAAGCTCAGGGTAAATCGGCCGTTCGGGTTGAGACGCATGACTTATTCCATTTTCTGAAGTTAGTTGCAGCGGCTAATCAATGGGAAACGGGGCCGTTTTAGGGTTGGGAACTATTGCGTCGTGGCAGATTGGGGCCGCCGAAAGACGCCAAGGCTGTTAACGTGAACCTCCTTCACCAGAGCCGTTTTATTCGCTGCATGTGGTCTGTGACAACTAAAAAGACGGGTCGCTACCGTCTGCAGACACCGGTATTTTCGTACTCTGCCTAGCAAAACAGCCCTAAATCTAAGCTGTCACAGACCACTAGTATAGGTACAGACGGGACGCCTGAGCACCGGTGCGCGGGCGTTTCAGCAGAACATCGGTGCGCGGGCGTCCCGCCCGCAATTTTATAAACGGCGAAAAGGGCGAAAAGTGGCTGGCACCTAAATATCCTCGACCGTCTGCAGGCACTGGTATTTCCATATACTGCCCAGCATAACAGCCCTAAATCTAAGCTGTCACAGACCACTA
>JBGSIY010000429.1:0-1670 GCA_041742275.1 Pirellulaceae bacterium
AACATGCGCGGCACGAAGTGGCTGTTCGTTTTTGCCCCGAACGCTTGACCAACGGCGTCGAACAGGTTTACGAACAAGTCCTATCTCAACGCGGGTTTCTCAAGGCCGCTTAAAATTGGGCGGCAATAGCGAATCGTGCGATTATTCGGACCGAACAGGGTCCTCTGCCGATAACGATCCTGAATGGACGTTGCCCGATCCCGATGTGACGTTGACCGGTAACGTGTGACTCAAGGGAAAATGTTCGTGGACGACGTCGTAGAACTGTTGAGCTGAAGTGACTTTCACAACCAGCGTACGGAAATTCCTGGCTCCGGGGCGACCCTGTGCATAACAACAAGCGTATTTTCGCATTAAAACCGTCCCTTTTTCTTCGCCAAAACGTTCCACGATCAATTTATAGTGACGCAGCATACAGTCACGTTGTTCCAGTAACGTTGGGTCGGCTGGAATCGGTTCGCCTTTGAGCGCGGCGGCACATTGGGCGAACAGCCAAGGTCGACCGAGGGAAGCTCGAGCGATCATGATGCCGTCGATGGGGTACCGTTGAAAAACTTCGACGACACGTTCATGGGAATCTAAATCGCCATTGCCAATCAAGGGGATCTTTTTCAGAAAAGGCTTGATCGCTGCGATGCGATCCCAATCGGCTTGACCGCTAAACATGTCTTGAGCCGTTCGACCATGAACGGTGAGGGCCGCTGCCCCCGCCCCCTCGACGACCTGAGCGATCTCGTTGGCATTGATACGATCGCGCGTGCATCCCAATCGAATCTTGGCGGTCACCGGGGTCGGAGCGCAAGCGGCGACGACACATTCGATGATTCGCCCCATACGATCAGGATGGCTGAGTAAATAAGAACCACTGTGAGCTCGCTGAGTCACTTGCTTCACGGGGCAACCAAAATTAATATCGACGACGCTAACTCGATGCTCTGACACCAAACGACTGCCTACTTTGGCCATCGTCTCGGGATCGTTGTCCCAGATCTGAACGGCCAGTGGCCGCGCCTCGTCGGCAACCCCCCATAAGCGATCTGGATTCTCTGCTCGTTCATTGAGCCAGACGAAGCCTCTGGCGTTGACCATTTCGGTTGCTTGAAGGCCCGCACCCCCATACTCGCGCACAATCTGTCGAAAGGCGTAGTTTGTGAACCCCGCCATCGGAGCCTGGAGGATCGGCGGATCAACGACAACGGGGCCGATGTGGATCGGTGGAATCTTTAACTTCATGTTGCCAGTGTCGCTGCCACTCGATTCATGGATTGGTGTCTCGTTATTCATGCTTTCTATCATGGAAAAACTACCGATGGGCGCCAAGGGATTCGGGGGGAAATTCATTCTATTCTGGAAACTCAGTTGGTCATTGGGCCAGCTCGCGTCATGCGGTCGCAGACAACTCGTCAAAACGACCAAAATCGACTAAATTAGCGGGCTCAACATTCGTTAACGCGCTAGCAGAAAGGTGCTCTCCATGGAGAAAATCAAAGTTTTGAATCCGGTCGTGGAACTGGATGGTGATGAAATGACTCGCATCATTTGGGCGTTCATCAAAGAAAAACTCATCCTGCCTTACTTGGACCTGGATATCAAGTATTTTGACTTAGGCATGGAGTATCGTGATCAAACCAACGATCAAGTCACGATCGACGCGGCCGAAGCCATCAAAA
>JBGSIY010000430.1:0-3506 GCA_041742275.1 Pirellulaceae bacterium
GTATTGGAAGTTGACGCGGTTCGAAAACGCATTTCAGTAACGCGTAAGTTCTAGTCTTGTTGATTGGTCCAGTCCCACGCGTACGTTTTTTATTTTTTAACGGGGGTAAATCAAAACATGGATACTCATTCGGCTCAGCGATTTACGATTTCCCGTACAGCCCAGCTGCCCACACAACCCTGCCCCTGCGGCCTAACCCAACGCTCTTTTGTCGACGACCCCGAGCGGATCGCTTCCCTTCATCGCGTCAAGATCACCGATGACGCGGTCGCTCATTACCACCGTGAAACAACCGAGATCTATTTTGTTTTGGAAGGGAGTGGCGAAATCGAACTCGATGGCAACCGATACCCCGTCACACCCGGGGACAGCATTTTGATCAAGCCCGGTTGCTGGCATCGCGCGCTGGGGCAGATGACCATCATCAACGTCGCGATCCCCGCCTTCGATCCCCAAGACGAATGGTTCGAGTAAATCGGGAGCACGTGCCCTGCCCTGCGCAATGCGGGGATCTCCCCACCCATCAACTCCTGTAATGACGCCGATTCCGACAATCGCAGGACTCATTGACGTTTTGCCCGCGTTTAAACTAAATTCTAGTTTTGCATCACATTCTTTATTGTCGGAAAATCGTGGCCGTTCTCATTCAAATCCGTAACGCTCACAAAAGTTACTACGACCAGGTATTGTTGGAAGGTGCTGATGCCAGCATTATCGAGGATGCCAAAATTGGCTTCGTGGGGCGAAACGGCGCCGGCAAATCGACCCTCTTGAGGATCATCCTGGGTGAAGAAGAACTGGATGCGGGCGAAATCATCAAACATCCCAATTTGAGAATCGGTTATTTGCGGCAACATAATCCGTTTCAGCCAGGCGAAACCGCCCTTGAGTTTCTCATGCGGGACAGCCAACAGCCTGATTGGAAATGTGGCGAAGTCGCCGGGGACTTCGAAATCAAAGGGACTTATTTGACGGGTCCGGTGGCCGAACTTTCCGGTGGTTGGCAAACTCGCGTCAAATTAGCGGCGTTACTGTTGCACGAGCCGAATCTTTTATTACTGGACGAACCCACCAACTTTCTCGACTTGCGCACGCAGATTTTGCTGGAACACTTTCTAAAAAGTTTCCGCGCTGGGGTGTTGGTCGTTTCCCATGATCGGACGTTTCTCAAGGCCACTTGTGACCAGACTCTCGATCTCACCCGAGGCAAACTGACTCTGTATCCCGGCAAGATCGACGAATTTCTAGTTTATCAAGAAGAACAACGAGAACATACGCTGCGTGTCAACGATGCCGTCATGGCCAAACAAAAACAACTGCAGCGATTTATCGACAAAAACCGGGCTGGTGCGAATCCGGCAAGTCAAGCTCGGTCGAAACAAAAACAGTTAGAACGCCTTCAAGTCACTGAGATTGCCGCAAACGAAGCGACGGCTCATATCCGCGCTCCTGTCGTGACTCCTCGCAAGGGCACGGTATTGCGATGTACCGATTTGTCGATCGGTTACCCCGACCATACCGTTGCCACCCAAATCAATCTGGAAATTGAACATGGCCAACGCGCCGCGATCGTCGGCGACAACGGCCAAGGAAAAACGACCTTGCTCCGTTCGTTGGTCGGTTCCCTCGATCTCATCGGGGGCGACATTCGCTGGGGCCATGCCAGTGAAATCGGAACGTACGCGCAACATGTGTACTCGACATTGCCTGAGAAATGGACGGTTCTCGATTACTTGGAACACAAGGCAAACAAAGGGACGACCAACCAAGAAATTTTAGCCGTGGCCGGGGCTCTGCTTTTTCGCGATTCTCATGTCAAGAAAAAAATATCCGTTCTCTCCGGAGGTGAGCGAGCCCGCCTGTGCATGGCTGGCCTCCTCCTGGGCAGCTACAACATTTTAGTGCTCGACGAACCGGGTAACCACTTGGATGTGGAAACCGTTGAGGCCTTGGCAACGGCCCTGCTGAAGTACGAAGGGACCGTTTTATTCACGAGCCACGATCGACACTTTATGAGTCGGATCGCCACCAACATCATCGAAGTTCGCGATAACACGGCCAAAAATTATTTGGGGGATTACGAAGCGTACTTGTATGCGATGAACCAAGAAATCGCCGCGGGCGAACGCCAATCGCAAGCCTCGAAACGCCCCTCCGCTGCCAAAGCCAGCGTGCCCGCAGCGAAAACGCCCGCGGATCGTGATCTACAAAAAGATCATCGACGTCGGCAAAAGGAACTCAAAGACCTGGAGAAAAAGATCGCTCAGTTGGATGACGAAAAAAAGAAGTTAAATCAACAGTTAATGGCATCGACTGATCCCAATGAAGCCCTAAAACTTCATAACGCCTTCACCGAAACCGCAAAACAACTGAGCGACCTCGAAGAACGCTGGCTAGAACTCACGGCCGATGTTTGATTGCCGGCAAAACGTCTCCCTCCTTATCAACCTCTGGACGTTAATTCCTGAGTGCAAACCCCGATAACTTAAAACGATGCGACAACAAATTCGATGAACTATGGCGACAGGGAAATGCTTCGCCCGCGCAGTTTATCTTTTGCGCCTTGTGTTTTGCCGGTTGGCTGCATTGTGAGTTGCAGTTGTCTGGCGTAAAATGAGGCAGAATCGGAAACCCCGATTTCGGATTCACCCTTGAATATTGCTGCAAAAAAGAGAACCCTATGTCGTCGACCCCCGTTTTGGAATTTGTTCTAAAGAATTACAAAAACTTTAATGCCCGTGTGACCCGAGACGCCTTGCTGGCCTATTGGAAACATTTGCAGGCGGGCGGCAAAATGTTCTGGACGTTGGCTGGAGCCATGTCTTCCGCACAATTGGGTATTACTTTAGCCCCCGCCATCCGCGAGGGAATCATCCACGGAATCTCCTCGACCGGAGCCAATTTAGAAGAGTCTCTGTTTCGATTGGTCGCGCATGATAGTTACAAGGACTTCCCGGAATACCGTTACTTCACCAAAAACGATGACACGCGAATCCTCAAAGACCGCATGCGTCGCGTCACGGACACGAGTATCCCCGAGGACGAAGCCTTTCGGGCCGTAGAAAAATACATCGTGCCCATGTGGGTCAGTGCGACGGAACAAAATGCACGTCGATTCTGGCACGAGTATTTTTACGAGTTGGTTACAAAAATCCCAAGTAAACTCCATGAAGGTAAGGCGGAGGATTCATGGTTGCTGGCCGCCGCCAAAGCCAACTTGCCAATGGTTGTCCCAGGTTTCGAAGACTCGACGTTTGGCAATATTTTTGCGTCGCATGTGAAACACCAAGAATGCTCGGCATTGGTTGTCAAATCGGGTATCGAGTATATGGCCGAATTTTACGACCAATATGGGGAACTTTCCAAAGGTGCCGGGATCGGATTTTTCCAAATCGGTGGCGGCATTGCCGGGGATTTCCCAATTTGCGTCGTTCCGTCCATCAAATATGACCTGCAAAAGAAGGTCAAACCATGGGCTTACTTTTGTCAAATTTCTGACTCGACCA
>JBGSIY010000431.1:0-7014 GCA_041742275.1 Pirellulaceae bacterium
ATACCAAGGACGTGTTAGACCGAAAATAAATATTAGTGGCATTTGATTTGAGCGACTTTCGTTTCATAATCGGACTATGAGTCAAACCATCAAGAAACGAGCTCGCTGGGTTCTACCGATCACTTCGCCACCAATCCGGGATGCTGAAGTGATCATTGCCGAAAATCGCATTGTCGGCATCAACCCTGTGGCCGAGGAGCCCTGGGATAGTCCGCAGGACGATGCCCCCGCGCGTCGCATCCTCCTACCCGGCCTCGTCAACGCCCACACTCATTTGGAATTCAGCGATTTAGAACAACCTCTTGGTCAGTCCAGAATGCCTTTTGCCAATTGGATCGAAAAAGTGATTCAATCGCGGATTGATTTGGTACGATCCGAGCATGGCGGTGAAAAAAAACTGCGAGCCATTCGCGCCGGCATCGACGAAAGTCATCAATGGGGAGTGAGTTTAATCGGTGAAATCTCATCCGGTCCTTGGCCCGAGTCGCCCGATACGAGTCAAACAGCTGCTCTCCATCAAAAAGGCCCGTGTGTTCTGCCGTTTTTTGAACAACTAGGGGCGGTGGCCGCCCAAGCCGAGGATCGTTTTCTGGCACTTCGAAAACATCTAAACGAGAGAACCCGCGGAACCGACTGTGGCCTCAGCCCGCACGCTCCCTATTCGGTCAGCCCCGACCTATACCATCAAATTCTAAAACTGACTGAGCACGTGAGTGACCAGCAACGGCAACTAGCAATGCATCTCGCCGAGAGTCCGGAAGAATTAGAATATGCGAGCCAGGGTACGGGGGCTTTCGCCTCATTGTTTGAAAGACTCAAGATTCCGTCCCAGTTCGAAGCGAAGTTGCAAATTGAAGAATGTTTGGATGGGCTGTTACGCTTTCAAAATTCCTTGATCATTCATGGAAACTACTTGTCATCGTTTCAAATCCTCCGCCTCAAAGACGCCACCACAAACCCAACCGTCGTCTTCTGCCCAAGAACACATGCCTATTTTGGTCACGCGGAATATCCTCTGCGTAAACTGCTGGCGTCGGGAGTTAACGTGGCTGTGGGTACGGATTCTCGAGCCAGTAGTCCCGATCTGGATCTTCTCGCCGAACTAATTGCCATCCGTCAGGCCTTTCCCGATATCTCTGCGAATGAAATCCTCAATTTAGGGACAATCAACGGTGCTCGGGCATTGCGCCAAAGTCATCGCTTCGGCTCTTTAGAAATCGGTCGCACAGCAAAAATCTTGTGCCTAGAATTTGCCTCACCTATCGAAGGTGATCCCTATGAAGCGATCTTGTCCCAAGACATCGTCCGTCGTTCTTGGGTCGATTGAATTATCACGATTGATCCACGCCGTCATTCTCCCGTCGCCGCAGCAGGGAAAAAATGACATCCTATTCCATGTCACTTCGCCGACGAACGTGGCCTACAATCGGGAATCGAGAATCGCGAACTACAAAAGGCGAAATAAAACCCCAACGGCTGTTGCAGGACCTAATTTCCGGAAGTCCCCGCACTCAATTGCCGTTGGCAAAAAATAACGATGGGCCCTTGCTGTGACGGAGTGACGATCGCAGTTATCGATCGTTCACCTTTTGCGCGAATTTTTACAAGCTGTTCAAATGTCTCTTGTTCGATAGCTCGCTTTTTCCATTCAATTTTACCGTATCCATTCGTTCTAACGGCCAGCGATATTTTGTCGATTTGAAGTGGAACAATCTGCTCGACTAAAAACACAGAAACCAAGGCTGAATCGCAAGGGTGGTCGGCGGTCAGGTAGGCCACGCCATCGCCAACCCGTTGCAACTCAAATCGACGCGCCAAACCCCGATTCAATCGGCCAGCTAAAACCACTGAGTGCGGTTCAAAAACAAAGCTACCGATTTTAGGAGCAATCGGGATTCGGCCGAACTGTGCGTTATTGTCAAATGTCAACTGCTCCACATGGTCCGTGCCGCTAATTACGGTAGTTGATGAAGTCCCCGATTTTTTGCTCGGATGATTGAACCAGATCAATTGTTGTTTCGTTTCACGATTCTCGCCGATCCATTCGCGATGACATTGCTCGCACAGATCATGCGGCAACTTTGTCGCGGGTGCCAATTTGATCGCAGCCACACGGTCACCAATCGCGGCAATCAACGAGTTTAATGGAGGTGAGAAATCGCTAGGAAACACGGTCCTCCCCGCGACTCGGCGATCGGGATCTGCGTGCAACCAATCAATACCGTTCATCGAAAATTCATGAAAATCAACTGCTTCGATGTGCACATTTTGAGCATTGTAAACCCGCAAGTTCTCTTGGGTAAAACGGCACAGAATCGGCTCCGCGTCAACGGCGATCAACTTGCGGCCCGCACTCAAACCAATTGCATCTCCTCCAATCCCACAACAGATATCGCCCAACGTCCCCCCTTCGGGAAAACAAGACGACTTGTAGCGAGCCAACCGTTCCGAAGTGGCCTGTTCGTAACCGATTTTCGTCAGCAGCATTTGTTCGGCTTTTGAGAACTTCACACGAGCCTTGAGTTGCAATTGACCTTGTTCCATAGCGAGAGCCGCATTGGCGGGTGACAATTTCTTTCGCAACGTTTTGACAATTCGCAAGATATTTTCGCGTTGTTGCAGCTTGAGACGCACCAATTGCGTCGCTTCCCTGGCCTCTGCCGTCAATAACCAATCAATGTTGCTCATGCCCGAAATTCATTCATTTCTTTAAAGCCTCATATCCCTGTAAAACATGTCCCAGTTTAAGTAATTGCAAGTCGATCCGCGAGGACCTCTTTGCGAGGACCAGAGCATCGACGGGCTGGTTGCTGAGTGCTCAACTGGCGGAGCAACCGCAAACAAAACGCCGTTATTCTTTTTGGGTCAAGTATCGCGGGGGCATCCGGGAGACTATTATAAGGAATGAAACTTATTTGACCGGGTGGTTTTTCCCGAAAAGACTTGAATGTCAGAACAATTGATTCGCGAGTTGACCGTCTTTTTGAAACTGGCGGGTGCCTATCAAAAAAAACACCAATTTCCTGATCGTGATCGCACGCTGGTTTTGGCAGGTTCCTGCGCCAGCCTGTTAGATCTTGAACCCTTCGCCAATTTCTGCCGTCATCTTGTCTTGCAAAATAATCGAGGACATATGATTGGCAGGTACTCCGGGTTCCAGGCTGCTGTCGCCGATGATGACTTTCAGGTGTTTTTGAAGCAACTTGCCCGTCGGTTTCCCTTTGAAAAATCCGAGTCGTTATTGCAGAGCTTGAACTATGTTTCGCCCGTCAACCGCGAGGAATTCGCTAACGATTTGGAATATTTTTGCGGATTGATGTCGATTGAACTCGAATGGTTGGAAGAGAATTTTGGTTAGCACCGAACGGGGTTTTGGTGCAGACAAAATTACCCAGCTGTGATCATGGTTGTTTTGGCGATGCTCGGCAACCAGCATGAAGTCCTCGCAAATAGAGGCCAGACAGACAGGCTGGTGAAACCCTTTTCGAAAGGATCGCGAATGGAATAGGTAATTGTCCGGAACAAAGTTCTCGGATTGAAGATAGTCGCTCGACTCTCCGAGTCGAGAAATCACGGCTCGGAGAGCCGTGCGACATTGAGCCAAATCGCCAGTCTATTTCCGGACAATTCCTTAGCAGCAATTAGCAGAAATTGTTTTGAAAGACCTTCTCGATCTACCCCGATAGGGGTTTACAGCTATTAGCCGGTGGTTGAGCGCAGCGACACCACCGGAAGCTTCTGACACCGCCATTGCACCCTGAAGGGGTGCCAGAAACGTTCTTGATTCGCCCCGCTCGCCTCCATTTCGCGGTACTGAACAAAGAATACGATATCGCGCCGGTGATCTTCCTGGGCCTAAGACACCAACCAACGCCTTCAAAACCCGTGGCGCCGACAAACCCAACGCGTAAATTATTTTTCGATATATCCTACAGATAAAAAATAACTCTCGAATTTGCACGGGAATGGCAGTTGGTTAACGCCTGCAGGGCAACTTCTGCGTCCGACGAAAGACATGACCTCACCAGCGCAACTCAAACAGAACAAGACGCAAATTCGAAAATGACGAGTTTGATTTATTTGGCGAAGGCCGGTTGGGTCATCAAGCCCGTCAATCGATCCCAATCAAAATTGCCGAGATCCATTTCGGGGATTTCGGGCTCAAAAAAGTCCATGTACTTTTGGCCAGCAGCGGTGTTGAAGATAACCACCCGGTCATTGGCATCGATTTCATTTCGTTCAACAAGTGTGGCCAGGGCGCCTACGCAAGTACTCGATTCGGGGCACAACATGATTCCTTCGTTTTGCCCCATCAGTTTTTGCCAGGAAAACAGCTGAGATTCGTCCGCAGCGATAACCATGCCGCCACTTTCACGAACGGCATCCAAAACCATAAAATCGCCGATGCCTTGGGGCACTCTCAAGCCGGAGGCGATGGTGTTTGTGTTTTCAAAACGCGTACAGAATCGCTCGTTCTTATTGAACGCTTCGACCAAGGGCATGCAGCCGGTCGATTGGACGGAGATCATTCGGGGCATCTGTTCGGACTTTAACCACCCCAATTCTTTGAGCTCTTGAAACGCTTTCCACATGGCGATCAAGGCCGTTCCTCCGCCTGTGGGATACAGAATGACCTCGGGCAAGTTCCAATCGAATTGTTCCGCTATTTCCAAACCCATCGTTTTTTTGCCTTCCAGGCGATAGGGTTCTTTCATTGTCGAAATATCAAACCACAGCTTGCGATTGTGTCCCTCACGAATTAGTTTACCGCATTGGTCGATGAGACCGTTGCCGTAATACAAATGAGCTCCCGATTGGATGCACTCGGAAATGTTAGCTTTGGGTGTTCCCCGCGGGATCAAAACAAAAGCCTCCAGCTTTCCGCGCGCGGCATACAATGACATCGCCCCGCCCGCGTTGCCGTTGGAAGCCATTGCCACGCGGCGAACTCCAAAATGACGCGCCATGGTGATGGCCAAAGACAATCCTCGTGCCTTGAAACTACAGCTTGCTAGTCGAGATTCATCTTTAACAAAAACGTTATTTAATCCGAAATGCTTGCCGAATTTGGGGCAAGCGACCAGTGGCGTCATCTGTTCGTCGAGCGAAATAGGCTCGATGCTTGTGCCGACGGGCAATAACTCGCGATAACGCCACATGTTACTAGGGCGTTGGCTTATGATTTCGGGAGAGACAACCTGACGAATCGCGTCCCAATCATACCGAGTCCATAATGGTCGACCCTCATGCCATGTTTGCAATTGATCGACTGGAAAACGCGTACCGTCAATGGCACTTTCGAAATGCGTGATAAATCTTGCCATTAATTGTCTGCCGGCCGGACGGTGCATGCTGAATTGCCGTACTTGCAAGTGTACGAATCAATCCAGTGGACGGTGCATCCCGGTGAACGGCTCAAAAGTGGTTAAAAAAACGGCCCCGTTCGCATCCAAACACCGATGTGCGATTCCTGACGAGTCATGCCAGCAACCGACCGTCAAAGATTTTTTGATCTGCATGTAAAATCGGGGTGATATGGGGTTTACCCCAACTTGGCTCCAATTGTACGAATTATTGTACCATTGGAGTACCCCTAACCCGATTTTCGTTTTTTTCCATGACTTTGACAGGCGATCGTCATGGTGTGCTGTTGGGAGCCTTGCCTGGCCGTTACAATCCTGTATCGTTCTGTATTTTCCAACCATTCTGAATCAAGACGCGTGGCCTTAGGGACTACCGTGCATAAGGGCATACTGTTCATGAGGGAATACTGTTCCTAAGGCTGAGTTTTTTTGGGCCGCCTAAATGGCCTTGAGATTCGAATCGAACAAAACGGAAATTTGTCCTGATAACGTCGCGTGAACCTGACGACCTCGCTTCCGACGAAGTCGGTGAATTCGCGTTCGTTTTACCAATTTGAGAAGGCCGGCAGGGAGAAATGGCGTCAGGTAATCGAGACGAAAACAAAGAAGAGCGAATCAATGCCTCAACTGGCAATGATCGAGAGCCGAATCCGAGCGAGGCGACTTCCTCGGAACCAGATTCTGACGGCCAGCGAGGGGAACTGCCCAATGCCGATGAGGATATTGCCGACGCAATCTTATTGTCGCCTGAGCTGTGGGTTGAGGTCAGGACTGCTCAGGCAACTCAGGGCGAGGTTGCCAACATTGCGGGAGAACGTGGCCTTAACTCCGAAACCAGCACCAACGGATTTTCAAATTTAGATTCGCAGGGGCGTTCGGCCAGCCACATGGAACTGTATGAGAAATTGCCTCCGGATCGACAACGATTCGCGGAAATTGGCGGCGCCGTCGCCAGCGTCGTTTTGGGCGCTTGGTCGATTGCCGGTGCTTTCCTTACGCCGTGGAGCATCGTCAATTCGTTGATGGCCATTTTGTTGGGGTTTTGGGGATTAACGTCCCCACGTCGGAATTGGGCCGTGTTGGGTATTCTTTTGGCCTTTCTAGGATTGTTCGTTAGTGGCATTCATGTCTTAAGTTTTGATTGGTCGTTCCTGTTTCCTCCCCCTGAAGAAACCGAGTTCGATTTCTAATGGGAACATCTTTCGGCCGGATCAGGCGGGATTTGTGATTGCCGTCGCCGTGAGGCACCGAACCGTTGGCAAACGTTGTTGGCCTGCATTTGCCAAAATCACGCACTCCCTAACTCGATCAGGCATCCTTCATTAAAATGCATCGGCCCCATCGCTGACCTGTGGGAAGGTGTTAGGCCGTATCTGGTGGATTTATTCGTTTGAAACTGTATTCGAGTCGAAGGAAAAATGGCTAAGCTTTATTTTTATTATTCGGCAATGAATGCCGGCAAAAGCACGACGCTCCTGCAATCGGCTTATAATTACGAGGAGCGCGGCATGCGGGTGTTGTTGTACACGCCCAACATCGACCATCGATCGGGGGTGGGTAAGATCGCTTCTCGAATCGGGCTCAGCCGGCAGGCCTTTGCCTTTGATCAGGATTTTGATCTTTTTGACCAGATCACCCACGAACATGCCCA
>JBGSIY010000432.1:0-2125 GCA_041742275.1 Pirellulaceae bacterium
GAGGCCCGTGCGTTGTTGCGGAAGACCACTCGGGTCCAGAAACAGCCCCGTAAGAATTGGGCTGAGATTGGGGGGCTTGCAGTGGCGTTGATAATTTTAGTTAGCTTTTTGACGTATTTTCTCTGGCCCGAATCGACAGAAACGCTTGTGCAACGAGCTGCGGAAAAAATTGAATCCTCGGCTCCGGAAGATTGGGCGGCCGCGAGAAAAATTCTCAGCCGCGTTGAAGAACGCTCCCTATCGGGAATGATGGCAGAACAAGTCCACGAACTTTTCGTGACGAGTCGTCGAAAAACGTTGGTGGATCAAGCGAGACGAGGCGTTCAAAATGGATTGCAATCACCGGCGGCACAAGCGTTTGTTGGTGCTTTTCAACTGGAGCAAGCCAAAAATTTCGGAGAGGCCTTCCAAGCCTATCAGTCCATTCTGGATCAAAACCTCGACGCGCAGGGCGAAGACGAGTTCGTCCTCTTAGAAGCTCAATTCCGAAGTCAACGAATTGAACCTCTAAAAGAAATTCCGACTGGGACGGAAGAATTTGCTCAGTGGTTGGAATCGTCACGAGAAATTCAAGAACCTGAAGAACTGGAACGCATCGCAGACCAGTTAAGAATCTTCCTCGAAGAAATTAACTCTGACGAACGGTTCTCGGGAATCCAAAAACTCGCCAGCGATCGTCTAACGGAAATTAACGTTGCATTAAACCCGCCAGCGAACCAAGAATAAATTTTGGAGGGCTGCTCAATCGAGAGGATGTATCTGAGTGGTGAACCATCCGAGCACGCGCGGCCATAAGAGTGAGGTTACGCTAACGAAAGGTGTTGCTGTAAATTTCTCGCCATAGAGCGGTGGGTCACTGTGCAATTACTGTCGGGATGCAGCCGATGGGATGCAGCGAATCGATTGGTGGACACCGATTCCGCGGGGGCAGGCGTAAGAAAATTGCATCCTTCGTCTAACAATCATCCGCGGAGGGTCGGCCGCGGCTATGGCACCCATTGACCCCAGAACAGCCGCCCTTTCCATTCGGCTGAATTCTTGAGCTGAATTCTTGCTTTGAATCGATCGGGTGATTCAAGGCTTCCAAACATACGATTTGCGTTTCCCAATAAACGATGTGCGTCGTGAACGGCTCTCAAAGAAAATCGTACGATGTCTTCCCTGGCGGCATCAGTCCGATGTGGGAAAGTCAATGAGACGGGGCGTGCCTATTTTGGTTCGGTGCTATTTTTTGTACATTGGAGTGACAGGCCCAATCCGGATTTGGGTCCAGGCGGCATTTGCAATGGCCGCCGTAGTTTTTTTACTATGTTTCAATTGTTATGCCCAATCCATGCATTGTTGATCGAATCATCTCTGGAGGTCAAACTGGCGTCGATCGCTCGGCCTTGGATGTCGCGATTTTTCTGGAGATTCCCCATGGCGGGTGGTGTCCAAGAAATCGTTTGGCGGAGGACGGCGAGATCCCCGACCACTATCAATTGCAGGAGACGGCTGCCACAGATTATTCGGTTCGCACCGAGCAAAATGTTTTAGAGGGGGATGGCACACTTGTATTGTTTTATCAAGATCTCAATGGTGGTACGCTGTTAACCGTCAAGTATTGTAAGCGTCATCGCCGACCGGTCATGATAGTGGATCTTTCGGACGATTGGGACGACGAAGAGAACTCCAAAATTCTGGAACAAGTGCGAATGTGGCTGGGTAACGAAAGCATACGTTGTTTGAACGTTGCTGGTCCCCGCGAGAGTAATGTGCCGGGAATCAATCGGATCGCCGAACGTTTCCTATTAAAAGTCCTGCAGCCACTACTAGGCTAAGGCGATCGTTGTATATCAAAAATCATTTTGGGAGCTGAATCGGTGGCGTTTGGAATTGGAATTGTGGGCTGCGGAATGATTTCTGAGTTTCATGCGCGGGCCATTGCTGATGTGCCTGGCGCCAAAGTGGTTGCTTGTGCAAGTCGTGCCTATCCATCCGCGGAGAAATTTGCTTTGCGACACGGCGGCCGCGCCCTGGAAAGCGTTGCTGCTCTCGTTCGCGATCCGCAGGTCGATATTGTATCCATTTGCACGCCCAGCGGGGCTCATATGGAACCGGCGGTCATGGCGGCCAACGCGGGGAA
>JBGSIY010000433.1:0-9982 GCA_041742275.1 Pirellulaceae bacterium
TCCAGGGGAAAGCCATCCGCGATTGTTGGAAAGGTTTTGTGCGGGCGCGAAGAAATGGATTTTCTTGCAGTCGGGGAAGTCCGAAGTCGGTGCTGTAGCAAAGACGGATGATGGAATTCAGCGGCGTTGGTTGGATTGGGGCCCCGAACGCCGCGACCGATTTCTGGCTTCGCTGCTAGTGGATGGATTGCAATCGCCAGCAGAGGATACGAGGCCAAGTCCCCGTGATGGTTGGGGCGACGAAGAGGAACAGTTGAGAAACGATCTTGAACACGCCCGTTATTTGACGGTTTTTTATAGAAGTGGCGACGGAACGGGACCGATCGATACCGAGTTTCAGTCGCTCACGCGATCGGTCCGCGATATGAACGGCCCACGTCGCGCGGTATTAATTCCGTTGCGTGGTGACGACAACGGCCAGGGTGCCGAGAATACCCTGGCGGCCGAATGTGGATTTAGTATGGCCGTTGACTTTGCCTCGGGTTTTGCCCGATCGCACTGGTTTGAACTGTCAGCCTCCAGTGCGTTGCAACGGGGAGAAGTGGACGTGGCAATGGTGTTTGTGGATCATCGCACGCGTTGGCAGGATTTACAGAATTGGAGTCCACAAACGAAATGGTTGATCTGGCACACCGATCAAGCCAATCAGTGGAACGGGGCAGCGGTTTCGATTCCCATGTCCGTGTTAGGCATCGATCAACCGGGAGATGCCACCCGCAACGATGATTTTTTGATTCCTGTCGACTGTTTGCAAGGCAGCGCACGAGGGAACCCCGATGAACTGTTGTCGCAAATGTTGCGAGAGTTAACGCCAGGCCAATCGAAATTGCGCTAGGTTTCTGGGGTGTGTTACCCATGGAGGCACAAAAAAACCTGACCACAAGTGGTCAGGTTAACTGACTCCGGGAGGGGAGTCGGGACGTCCATTCTTGGACATTTCAGGATTTTGTTGATAGTGACGCGACTGTTTGGTGGTCAACATCACTGCGAGAAGTGATCTTCAGTTAAACGTTTAAAACTTGGCACTATTGGCCATTGCCGGTGCCTGGAACAATCCCGGTTGGCGGATTGACGAATCCTGACAGACCGGGGTTTCCGTATCCGGAGTTATTGGTTGTACCGGGGTAGGGGTAAGTGTCGCCCACGGTTCCCGGTTGAATGGTGGCTCCGGGCAAGGGAGGTTGAGCGTTTGGATCGCCCAGGTAACCGTTGCCGAAGGACTCGCCCCCCATCATCGAACCGTCGATCGGAGTTACTCCACAAGTTCCCGAGCTGCAAGTACCAACGGTATTGTTACTGCGTTGGAACAGTCCACCAAAAGGCGGCCTGCAAGTGCTACATTCAGCACCGCTGAAGAATTTTCGAATGGGGCCATTGGCACAACCACTGGTAGCCGACAAAATCAAGGCCAATAGAACTACTGCGTGAAGCTTCCTCATTGCCGTTCCCCTCCATCAATTCGTTGGGTCTGCTTGTGCGATTCGGTACTGAGCAAACCGAAATCGTTTCTCCATGTTTTATAGGCTCGATTTCAGGTTCGATTTCGAGACACAGAAAGGTAGCTCACGGTAAGGCGATGGCAAGTGAAAAGCTGATAAAATCAAATCTTTTTTCGTTTTAAAAAATTGATCACTCGTTTCGATTTTGGGAGTACACTTACGGTGCTGCGAGGGCCGCCGTGATTTTCCGATAAAAATCCGTAAAATCGATAAAATAAGTACCTGCGATCTCAAGCTGTCCCCAGAGTGCTGAGATTTTTGAAGAATGGGTTGTCCTGTCCCATTATTCTCACGACTACATCGCGTACTGGGGATGGCCCATAGAGAAATGGTGTTTCGGTTTTTTGATCCATGTCGTTGGATGGCGGCGGACCTCTCACTGTCTTTTTAGTATCAACCGATGATGAATCATAGCCAAACCAATCAGTTAACCTCCGCAATTGTCGGCGGATCGCATTCTAAAATTGTGATGCTGATCGTATTCAGTCTGAGTTGGTTCCTCAGTGTATCGTTTAGACAGCATGCCCAAGGGCAAACGCTGTTACCGGATGGGCAATGGGTGGAACAATTTACCCCTGCGGGGAACGCTGATATTCGATTGGTACCGGGAGATGAAGTGTGGCTGATCAGCACTCGCAACATGCGTCCCTTTTGCGAGATTGAAACATCCTTTGTTGCCGCGCGGTACCGAAATTGTCAGTTTGAGGCGACCACTCTCGATGAATTTTGTCTTGATGTTCAAACGAATCCCGGGCTCAAGACCGTTATTCATGTTCATGGCGACTTCACCGATCTAGACTGGGCCTTGCGACGTGGCGGCGAAGTTTACAATAACTCGGTAGCCCCCGTGGGAAATCGTCCCGCAGTACGTTTTGTAATCTGGGCCTGGAAAACCGAACGCAGTACAATCCCCTTCAAAGACTTTCGTGTCAAAGTGGACCGATCGGTATTTGAATCGCATCGATTGAGATACGTGGTCCAAAAAAGTGGCTTGACCCATTCGATTATGATTGGATATAGCATGGGAGCACAGGTGGTGATCGGAGCCATGAATGAGTTGGCCAAGTCTGCTTGTGGTTCCAATGGAGACATGGGGGTGGCGGCCTATTCTGGGCAGTTATTGATAACGGCACCCGTTCTCGCTGGAAACTTTATGCCTAACCAATGTTGTGAGAACGCCTGGGATGCCTTGGTAACCCATATGGCCGTGATCACCAATCAAGCCGATCGCGCATTAAAAGGGGCCAAAAGGCTGAATCGAGTAGCGGGCCGCTTCCCAGGAATTGATCAAAATTCATTGACCTGTTCGTTACCCATTCATCCCAGCAAATCGGAGTCCTATGAGTCGAGCTGGGAAGTTGGCAAGAAGCATTCGATTGTGCGTTATAGTGCAACATCAGCCTTCCGCTGTGTGATGGAACGTTGGTTGCAACTCGCAGGCAACGCCCCGGTTGACCACGCAGCACCTGTTGGGGCCTCGGAGTGAATTAGCTGCTGGGGATGGAACAAGAGGGTGGCAGCGGACAATGGGCGTTAGTAGAAAAGATGTGATGGCTCGCTGATCGCCGCTGTGAATTGCGGCGAACGGACCCTGGTACTCGACGAACGGGCTATCGCAATTTTGGGAACGCGATGTGTGCGAGCACGACCTGCAGCCCGAGCAGAAGCAGGATCGTGAGCACGAGTAGCACGTTCAGGAGTAGGAATCAAATTTGGAGTTGGAGTTAGGGAAATCGATTCGCTCGCACCAGGCTCTTTTACGGGGAAAAGGCGGGCGGGCTTTCGGCGAGTCGTGCCGGAATTATCTTGTTTTGCGAATTCGGAAAGGCCGATGAGCGGGCGGGTTTTTCTCTGACAGTGCAGCGAATTCGCTAAAATGATAAATGCCTGCCTTGCGGGCCAAGCTATGGGATCTTGGTGCCACTCGGACCACCCGGTGCGAATAGGGTCTAGACCAAACGATTGAAATCGATTCGAATCTGAGATCGGGCTGATGTTAGTCCGCCTCCAATTCGAAGTCTTTTTTGAAGACGGGCTGTGTCGGTTTAAGTTCTATGGATTACCTTGTACTCGTCATTTATTCAGTACTGATTGTGCTGTTTTCAGCGTTAGGGGGAGCCCTTCCGGCCTTTTTGCAATTCACTCACCGACGAATTCAGATGACGTTGAGTTTGGTGTCGGGCGTCATGTTGGGTGTAGCCCTGCTGCATCTTTTACCCCATTCGATTGGGATTTTGCAAAGCACGGATCAAGCGATGATGGCTTGTTTGTGCGGTTTGCTGTTTATGTTCCTGTTAATTCGAACCTTTCATTTTCATCAACATGATTTTGACACGGGCGAGGAAGTCGGTGGGGGATCATGCAGTCATGACCATGACCATGACCATGACCACGGCAACACGAGTCATGATCATCGTCATGATTCTGAACATGTGCACGAGATTAAGCCGTTACATGGGATCGGGCACGACCATGAGCATGCACCTGTGATTGAGAGTGAATTGAGTTGGGTGGGACTGACGATTGGTCTGGCGCTGCATACGCTGGTCGATGGATTGGCGTTGGCGGCCGCCTATAGTGCGGAACGTTCGAGCGGAGGCTTAGCTGCCCTGGGGACCTTTCTGGCAATCCTTCTGCACAAGCCGTTAGATGCATTGACCATCACGTCATTGATGAAGGCGCGGAAGGCGACGTTGACACAGCAAATGATTGTGAACCTGGTGTTTGCGTTAATGTGTCCGTTGGGTGCGATTTTGTTTGCATTTTCGTTTGACCAATTTGAAATCATGGGACAGTGGGCGATCGGGTTGACCTTAGCGTTTTCAGCAGGAGTCTTCCTGTGTATTTCATTGGGTGATTTGTTGCCCGAAGTTCACTTTCATTCTCATGACCGCGTTTGGCTGTCATTGATGTTGTTGTTAGGCGTGTTCATTGCTTTTTTGATCGAGCGAGTGATTGGGCACAATCACCCCGGGATGCCGTAGCCAAACCAGCGAAGCAAATACGAACGCCGCATGCCGTGTACGAAGAAGCATTCCCTCTCGTGTAAATGGCGAATCGCTGGGAGGTGAGGATTTCCATTAACTCGGCGGATCATCGACGCCTGGAATTTATTTAATCGGTGGAACGGTCGCTGAGTTGTCCTCTGTTTCGTTCGGTGAGTTATCCGCAGTGGGTTCGGCCTCCACCAATTCCTTCAGTCTCTGAAGGTTGGCATCGTAGTCGCGCCGCAGGGCTTCGGAAAAATACATACCAAACCAACCGTAGAACGGGCCGAAGGGTAGGCTTCCGGAACTATCCCAAACCACTTCGGTCTGCCCGTTGGTTTCTTCGAATTGGATATTGGATTTCATTCGCGGAAAATTAGCGAATTCGACAGCGTAGGCCACATGGTTATTGGCCTGCGAGGTTTCGATCCATAGCTTTCCTTTGCCTCGGCGCTCGATCCAAGTCATCGAGGCATCGGGACCAGCTGTCGTGGCGCCGTAGTTCAAATCCAGGTTCGTGTTACTTTGGGGATTAAAATGGGTCCAAAGTTGCCATTGTCGCAGGTCGTTGACCAAGGGGAAAATCTGGGCCGCAGGTTTTTCAATCTTGATTCGAGTTTCAAATTGGAACTCGCGGGGAATCAGCGAGCCGACCACCAAAAATACGACGATGAGTCCGGCGACGGCCAGCATCAAGCGAAAGAAAAGACGAAGCGTGCCCATTTAAGTCCTTAAATGTTTACTGAAATGACGAGTGAAAGCCTGTATGTGCCCATTTATTTTCCCCAGGCTTTGATTTCGACATTGCGAAATTCAACGGGG
Source organism: Pirellulaceae bacterium (assembly GCA_041742275.1). Lineage (GTDB taxonomy): Bacteria > Planctomycetota > Planctomycetia > Pirellulales > Pirellulaceae > BJ22. The sequence continues at coordinate 5,309 of JBGSIY010000433.1, forward strand.
TCACTGTGTCCGGCGAACCCGAAGAAGCCGCTCGTACGATCCTTGCCGGGATGCGGCGAGTTAGCCATGTATTCGGTGATCTCATTTAAGTCGCAATCCAGGATCACGGTTCCATTCAACTCAACGCGGATTTTCGAGCCGACTACGGTAACTTCTTGAAAATTCCATTCGCCGGTCGGGCGCAAGTAACCGCGATGGGCAGCGGCCATTCCATAAGCGGAGCCGTGGTACTGGCGTGGATCCAACGACGCGTATTTTTCGTGTTCGCTATCGAGGACTTGCAGTTCGCACATGCCAGCGTAAGCGGTATCGCCGTCGCCGGGATAGCGGATTGCTAAGCCGTTGTTGCCGCCGGGTGGAAGTTTGAATTCGAATCGAGTTTGAAAATCACTGAGTTCTTGTTCGTGGTAGATTGTTCCGCCTTTGCCTGTGAGGCAGCGGATAGCACCATCGGAGACCTCGTAGTTATCCACGGGTCCTTTCCAACCCTGGAGATCTTTTCCGTTAAAAACCGATACGAATCCCTCCATCGCCTGTGCGCGGAGTTTTTCATTGGCCTCTTCGGCTGAGAATTCGCGAATAAAGGCGTTTCGCCAGCGAATTTCGCCCCCGTGGGTCTGTAGTTGAATCGGGCCCGCTAAAACGAGAGGCAGGTTGCGATCCCAGTAGTTTTCCATGATGGCATGGTCCACAACCATTTGACCATTGAGCCAGATGGAAGTTCGCTGCCCGAGCTGAACGATGCGGACGGAGTTCCACTGGCCAAAGGGTTTATCCGCAAGAACCAACGGGTCTTTGCCTGGGGCGCCGGGGGAGTTATTCCACAGCCCTCCCGAACCTTTGTCAGCACCGATGTCCCATTTGCCGCCTTCTTTTGTGGTATCCCAAATTTGTACTTGGGGCGTGGCCTTGAGATAAATGCCGCTGTCGGCTTGGGCGACCGTTTTGTAGTCGATCAAGAATTCGAAGTCTTGAAAATCCTTGAGTGTGGTCAAGTAAGGACCGTCACCGTCATTGACGATCTCGCCAGCTTCCACCCGCCAGAACTTGGCCTTGGCCAACTGTCCTTCTTCGATCAATTTTTTCTGAGCGTCGTCGTCGAGAGCGGTAAATTTTCGGGGGTCTTGAGTTTCCAGGGTTGTCCAGTGGTCCAAATTAGTTCCGTCGAATAGCGACTCAAACCCTTCGGGGCAAACATTTTGTTGCTGGGCGACCGCAATCCCCGGTACAAAACAGAGAGCAATTATACAAACGGTGGGAAACTTCAGGATTCGAAACATGGTATGGCGATACTCCACAAAAACGATAAGCGAACGTTTCAAGCCTGGGCATCCGCAATCGGTCCCCGAGATTCGCTTTGAAACGGTATACATCAGCCCTCAATTTAACTGTAAAATCTGGGGAATGCCACCAATGGCCTATCGATTGGCGCTCCGAATGATTTTTTAATTGCCTGGGAGAAGTGTGCGAGGGGCGCCGAGATATGACAGGAGCTGCAGCGTCGCGGTAGGATTTCGCGGGGATTCGAAAATAAGACGCTCGCAATGGGGTAACCAGTCAAAATATAGGGAATTTTTTGGAATGGCTCGCGGCTTTAACCCCTAAATCGGGTTCGCTAACGGTTTTTCTAACGGTTAGGATTGGGTAGTATGCGAAAAGAATTCCCAAGTTTCTGGGGTGGACATTCGATGGTGAAAACAGGCAGACGTGGAATGGGCAACGAATATTTTTTAGAGAGGTCTCAGTGGCAATGACGGAAGTTCGAGAATCAATGTTGCCAGCCAAATCGGTATCCGCGGAGGTTTCGGTGGGCAAGGCAATTGAATACATGTTGCAAGAGGACGTTTCGTTGCTTTTGGTCGTCGACGGCGGTGGACGGGCAGTGGGGCTGGTATCGGAATCGACCCTCCTAGCCGCAGCGTTTGACCCTCCCTTGCGATCGGACCCGATCAGCCTGCACATGGAACGGAAATTTGCCAGCGTCTTGGCAGATCAGTCTCTCGACCATGTGATCGAAACGTTCCTGCTGCATCGCGTTCGTTTTCTGCCTGTATTGGACAGCCAGCGACATCCCGTGGGTGTTGTCAGTCGACGTGAATTATTGCGAGAGCTTATGGGACGCAGTGGCAGCAACACGACGTTTTCACATTAAGGTTGACTTCGCGGCGACTTCAATAATTCTGAGACGATAGTAAAAAAAAGATCTTGCAATATTTCTGATTCGGCTGATACTTTCCATTGTTCAAACGAAACAGCGTCGTTCCCTTGAGGATTGCCAAAGTTCCCGTTTTGTATTTTATTGAGGCGAAGCCGCAGAATAGAAGCCGCAGGTTGCAGATCAATTGTCCTCCATTGATTCGCAGGCAACGGATTAGTAGACAGCGGATTAGTAGACAGCGGATTCGTAGGCAACCCGAGCCCGCCTGTTTCCACATGGGGGGCAAATGTTCCACAGGGCGTGCGTGGCAAGTTTTGTGAATGGCAAGGAGTGCAAAACCCGAAATCAGGCGCGCCCCATTAATGGATGGCGGTGTCCGAGGACCTGGACCCTTCAGTTTGCGGCGGTTGAGATGCGAACTGGCCTTGGGGAAAATCCACAACGGTGGGGATCCTGGGTAAAGCAGAATCGTGGCAACCCTAAACAGGTGCAGTCCCAAATCGGGTGCGGCCAGGATAGAGGCCATAATAAAAATAGAAGCCATAAACGTGGAACGCGAGCCAGTTCGCCGCTGTAAAAAGGGGTGTTACTGTTCGACCGCCAACGGCTGAGTTCGTGTTGTAAGTGCTTGATTTGTTGAGCGAATACACAACAAATCCTCCAATATCACAGTTTTTTTGGAAGTTGTTGCCGACAAGACCGATAACATTAGGAAAGATCGAAGGGGATCAGGAGTCCCCTTGGTATGCCTTAGGAAGTCGACTGGCAATCATGCGTAAAAAAAAATACAGCCCACTGTCGCGAATGAAACTACCACTCAATCCGCGTTCATTAAGTCTTTTGACGGAAGAACAATTGCTGGAAACCCGGATTTGTGATCTGGGACTTTGTGTCGAAACCTCTCCCCTGCAAGAGTCGATAGACCAATTGTATTCGGAGTTGAGTGGTCGCGGCATTCGGACTCGGCCCCATTGTTGGTTGGGCGAAGAGTGGTTCAGTCCCGACGGCATACCGGGGATTGCGATCCCGTTCTATTTGGCCCATCCCCGGCTGACGCGATTGGAACGGCGTCAGATGTTGGAGGTCGAGGGGGGCACTCGGACTTCGCTGATGCGAATATTGCGGCATGAAGCGGGGCATGCGATCGACACGGCCTATCGCCTGCATCGCAAGCGGGGTTACAAAGAGGTTTTTGGAAACTATTTTACGCCGTATCCTGAGTACTACCGCCCGCGTCCCAATAGCAAAAGTTTTGTGACGCATCTGGAACCCTGGTATGCTCAAAGCCATCCTTCGGAGGATTTTGCTGAGACGTTTGCGGTTTGGCTGGCGCCGGGAAATCGTTGGAAAAGTGAATATCGGGGTTGGAAGGCGTTGCAAAAGTTGGAGTTTGTCGACAGCATGATGCGAGAGATCGAAGGCCAGGCTCCCAAGGTTCGATCCAAAATTAAAATTGAGCCGGTCACAGAAATCACCAAGACGCTAGGTGAACATTATCGTCTGCTGCATGAACGCTTCGAAATCGATTGTCCCCCCGAGACCTTTGAGCCGCAACTCAAAAAACTATTTTCCTCCGGCACCAGTCGTGGTGCCCAGGCAGCCGTGAGTTTCTTGAAGAAGCATCGGATGGAGGTTTGCCGCGTCGTCTCCCAATGGACCGGTGAAAACATGTACAATGTCCATCAGGTCCTCTCAAAAATGATGATGAGTGCCGAACGATTAAACTTACAGGCGGTGGGGGATGTCGCCTCGCTCAAGTATCGATTGATTGCGATGGTCACAACGGTGACAATGAATACACTCCACGGAAGTCAGCATCGAGTTGCCTTATGAAACGAAGCCGAGTCATTGTGCTGATGCACGAAACGCTCGTGCCCCCTGACTCGATCGAAGGCTTGACTGACGAGGAGATGCAAGACTGGAAGATGGAGTACGATGTGGTGACGTCGTTGCGGAACATCGGCCACGAAGTCTTACCCTTGGGGATCAGTGATGACCTGGGGGTCTTGCGGAAGGCGATCCAAGAATTTCGACCCAAAATTGCCTTTAACTTATTGGAAGAGTTCAATGGCGTTGGGGTTTATGACCAACATATCGTGAGTTACCTGGAGTTGTTGCAGCAGCCCTATACGGGTTGCAACCCACGCGGTTTGCTTTTGGCCCACGACAAACCCTTGGCCAAAAAAATATTGGCCTTCCATCGCATTCGCACCCCCAGTTTTTTTGTTGCGGCCATGGGCAAGAAGCTTCCGGCCTCGCGTGGGATGCACTTTCCCCTCATGGTTAAAAGTGTTTCCGAAGAGGCTTCGCTGGGGATCACCGAATCTTCCGTTGTTTATACGGACAAAGAGTTAGCCAATCGCGTCGCTTTTGTGCATTCGGAGTTGAGAACCGATGCCTTGGTCGAGTCGTTCATTGAGGGACGCGAGATGTATGTCGGTATCTGTGGCAATCGCCGCCTGACGACCTTCCCGATTTGGGAGCTCAAGTTCACCAAACCGCAACCGGGTGTGATT
>JBGSIY010000434.1:0-1987 GCA_041742275.1 Pirellulaceae bacterium
GTCCACCGAACGACCGCCGATTCAGTGCCTGGATGCAGAGCCAACCAATCGGGAAAGATCGGTCCCAAGGACCCAAAACCGTGGTTCAAAACCAGGTCGGTGTTGCCTGAATTTACAAATAAGGATGAACCTACCGCTCCCCATCCATCAAATCCATCCAGGCCCAGGTGGTCGTTCAAATGTGATAACGGGGAGTACAGATTCAGCGTGGTCCCGTCAATCGTGGCGCGGTGACCATAACTCCAAACCGGGAAACTCTGAGTGACCGGGTTGGTTTCTCCGGCATGGTCGGGATTCTCGTTCCTCGCCAGATCTGCACCGGCATTAAAAAAGTCACCTTGGGCTTCCGCCAACGGAAGGAGCACCAAACAAAGGAACAGAGGCCACACTGGATGCTTGGCCAGACTAATCATAATTTTTTCTCCGGATTGAAACGCCACTGTCTAAAACAAATTACTTGGCAACCCACTATGTGGCCTGGGTGGTTGCATGAGGAGTGAAAGCCCGGCCGGATCTTGCCGCAATGGATGACCTCGGGTTGGGCTAAAGAACGGAGACGGATTCGCTAGAGCCGTGTGAGGAAAACTTTTACGAAATCTAGAAAAAACTGATCGGGGCTGGGAAATCCGAATGGAACGGCGGTCCAAGCCGGATTATATTGAAGCTTTCTGGCAGTGCTGGTGCCTGCCCAGTCGACTTGTTCCACGATGAATTATTGGCCGTATGCAAGAACACCTGGGTGACCCCGAACGTTCGCTGGATGACAGCCATCGTTCATTGATGCAGCTCCGCGGCGGGGATTCTTCGGCCGTGGGCCGCTTGATCGGTGAGGTGCGTCCCTTCCTCAAATACCAGGTGATGGAATTGTTGGGTCGAAACCGGGGAGCTCAGGACGATGCTTCCGATGTGGTTCAAAGGGCTTTGTTGCAGGCTGTCGAGCAAATCGACTCGTTTCAGGGAAAAACGACGGCTGAGTGGCGGTCATGGTTGTCCGCCATCGCGAGGAACAAAGCCCTTGATTCCCATCGCTATTGGCAATCTGGTAAACGCGACCTTCAACGTGTGGTTGGGGTCAATGATGTCGTCCAAACCCTCACCTCGGCCGAGAAATCTCCATCTTCTGTCGCGATCGGCATTGAAAATGCAGGCCGTCTCGAATTGGCCCTCAGCCGACTGGAACCAGACGACCGACAGATTATCGAGTACCGTCAATTCGAGGGTCTCGATCATTCTTCGATCAGTGAACGAATGGGAATTACCGAAGCAGCTTCTCGGCAGCGGTTGAAGACGGCCCTGGAACGGCTGCGTAAAGCCTGGAAATCACTGGCCCCCACTGAGGAAAAAATTACCGGGTCTGCAGCGAACCCAGCGGTTTTGAGGCATAAAATGGTGGATGGCACCGATTAATTCTTGGCGATTTCAGAATGAGAATAGTGACACAATAAGTGCGAGACACTTCTAGCTCAGCAGCTAGGCAAAACTTCGGCGCCATGACAATTGAGGCCGGCCTCGCGGCGACGACTCAATTGTATCGAAAATTTTTACATTGCATGGCCTCTTTTCTGTTCTTAGTAATGTTCGATGAATTAGTGTCATATTTGCGGAGTGACCGAACGGTTCCATTTTGGGCAGTAGCTCGTGGAATTTTACAGTATTCTTGACAATTGTTTTCATCGCCTTAGTTGCTATTCCTCTGTTTGATAGATTCTTTTAATTACGTTGACTGTGGTCCGGAGGCCGGTCGAAGTGGTAGCTTTACGCATCAACTCGACCACGCTGTATAGCGTATCGAATAACATGCCTGTGCATACGCGGGCAACGTGTGGGAAGAAGCAACGCTCGATTGGATTGTATTTCGAACAGTAGCTTGGATAGCTTACGACTCGGACCTCGATGCCAATCGTATTCACGACCGCTTGGAGATCATGTTTGAATAAAAACTTCGACGCGGAATTGCTGCCGCCACAATCTGCCGGTAGCAAGATCG
>JBGSIY010000435.1:0-9146 GCA_041742275.1 Pirellulaceae bacterium
TTGACGATGGGATTCCGCGACGTCAGTGCGTGAACCGGTTTCACCAACCCATTTGCGACTACTCAATTCCCATTTCGGAAATGAGATGCTTGGCCCCGTACAGTTTATCGGTGATCCAGAGGACATAACGAATATCGACCCCGATGCTGCGACTGTAATTATGGTTCCAGGCAAAATCGTTGATTGTAGCCTCGAATGCTCGGTCAAAATTGACCCCGACAAGTTCACCTTTCGAATTGAGAATAGGACTTCCTGAATTGCCGCCCGTCGTGTCGGTGCTGTATAGGAGTGCACACGGAACGTCGTTGAGTTTGGGATGAGTGTAATTCCCGAAATCTTTCGCGGCATGCAATTCGGCGATCCGTGGAGGTGAAATAAAGGGTTCAACCCCCTTCGTCTTGTCCAACATACCCTTGAGCGTCGTCACGGGAGATTTAAAGACAGCATCCTCAGGCGAATAACCTTCGACGCGACCGTACGTGAGTCGCAGCGTCCCATTCGCGTCAGGAACAAACGCGGTTTGCAAAAACTCTCGCTTTTCATTGATCAACTGGCCGTAGAGTGAACTCAATCGCCCCTCTCTTTCTTTTGCCCGTTCGCGTTGCTGAATATAGATCGGGTACAACTCACCCATCAGTTTCATAATGGGGTCATCCATCGAGCTCAGCTCCGTTGGACTTTTATCAAAACAAGACATGACAAATTCGCGTTCGGCGAGTCGGGTCGAATTTAAGAGCGAATCGACAAAAATGGCTTGAGCGGCAGGATCGGCAGCGACGACGGGGCCCAAGACATTGCCCACATGTGCATTGGCATTGGCAATTGCCAGTCGCCTCAACATCTCAGCAAACATCGCTCGTTCGGTTGGTAAATGAAATTCACCCAAGCGGATGGCGATGCGTTCGGTAGTCATTGGGAAGTTGCGATCGGTATAGGCTGATTCTCGTTCGAGATCGTCCTTCAAACGCTCGTGGGCAGCATCGTAAATGGTGAAAGCAAAATTGAGGGTTTGGCAAGCCGTGGTTAAATTCTGCAAGTTCAAATCGACCCCTGCCGTGTCTGACATCTCGGAGTAAACGGCGTCAATCTGGGCTAACAGCTCCCCTGCCCTGGCCTTCCTCGCAGGATCTGCGTCAATAAAGGCTTGAAGTTTAGCCTCATCGGCGCGGCGTTTTTCCACAAACTGAATTCGCTGCAGCCCTTTGAGTTGCCCCCGCGAGCGTTTTTCTACGTTGGCCAACGACTTGATACGACTGGCTAATTTGAGAGCCACGGCACGATCCTCGGCACCCATCTTTTCCATCGTAGCAATCTGCCAGGCATACAAATCCACCACATAGGGCAACCGCACGTCTTGTTCATATTTTAGAAAGGAAGCCGTATTGTGACGCACCGTTCGCCCTGGGTACCCCAACAACATCACAAAATCATTTTCGTTGACTCCTTCTTGGGCAACTTTGATAAATCGTTTGGGTTGATAAGGGACATTGTCGGCCGAGTAATCGGCGCTGCTGCCATCGGGGGCAACATAAGCTCGCATGAAAGAGAAGTCCGCCGTGTGGCGGGGCCACTCCCAATTGTCAACCTCGCCCCCAAAATTGCCGACCGAGTTCGGTGGTGCGAAAACCAGGCGCACGTCTTTGATGAACGTATACAGGAACAAGACAAAACGTTCGCCCGTAAACATCTCGGCGACCTCGGCCCGCATACCTGGGTTGGCCGCTTCCGCTTCTTTCTCCAGCTGTTTTTGCTGTTTTGCAATCGCGTCGGTTCGTTCGGTAAACGTCATGCCATCGGTGACAACACTGAGAACCTGTTGCGAAACGTCTTCGAATCCCTCAGTGATGCGAACCGTATAACCTGGGGCCGGGATTTCTTCCGACACCGTTTTGGCTAGAAAACCATCGTTGAGATAATCGTGGTCCGTCGTGCTCGCAGCCTGAATGGCAGCAAACGCACAATGGTGATTGGTAATTATCAGGCCTTGGCTGGAAACAAAGCTCCCCGTGCAACCATTGACACGACAAATACCGTCGATAAGGCTGGTGGCGTTCGGGTTAAAAATATCCGCCGGATCCATCTCCAAGCCTTTGGAAACAAGGTCCAGCCCCATGATATCAGAGATGGGAAACATCCCCTCGTCGGCACTTGCCCGATGACGTACCGGCACACAGACCAAAAGGAAACCAACCAATAGCGAACACAATAATGAACGGGACATCAATGCACCTAAGAAATATTTTTATTAATCGTCAAGTCAAAATAAAATCGGAAGAATCGCATCGTGTTTAAACCCAGTAGTGTTTAAACCCAAATGTCGGAGGTTGAGTCGCCCGTGGGAAACCGAATCTCATGGGCTCGAGCGGGTCCGTTTGGTTCGGCGCCAAAGTCAACAAGAAAATTCTCATTCAAGGTCATCCCGCCTCGTTCATTGTCACAATCGATCAATGCCAGATAAGATCCTTCTTGTTTCATTTTGGGATAGAATTGCTCGTCCCAAGGGCTATACAGAGAATTGGTCACATACAATCGTTTGCCGTCAAAGCTGAGCTGCAACATTTGCGGGCCGCCACCTAATTTTTTACCTTTAAGTGAACATTCACGTCCGGTCACGCCACCCAACCAAACCTGGCCAGTCAATTTGGGTTTTGAGGGATCACTCACATCGTATTGACAAATATCTCCATGCAACCAATTCGAAAAGTACAAGAAGCGATCGTTCATGGAGAGCAATAAATCGGTAATCAATCCTGGCACCGGAAATGGCCATCCGTCGACCTCAATGGGATCGACCGAGATCACTTTCTCAACCTCCCATTTTTGCGGCCCCTTGAACCAGTGCCACATCGTACTGCTGAGAGCAGCTCCAACGAATCCATGGGTACTATCGGGGTTGTGATGAAAACGAACTTCCAGAGGGATCATCCCCTCCTCTCCCAAATCCACCGATTGTTGGATCTTGCGTTCTGTCCAGTTCCAAAAATGAATATGGCGACCGTATTTGCCAGCGGCGACTTCTTCGGGTTTAAAACCACCGGCCACGGTTTGAGGCGAAGCCCATTCGCTGCTGACCATCACGTTATGTCGAGGCTGGTACCAATAATCGTAGTTGAAATTCATCCCTGTCAAATCAGTAGCCCAATGCCCCTTGATGTCAAAGTTCTCGTCCAACAAGATAAAGCCTCCGGGGGCATTTCCCTCGGCGTCCCCTAACATCGATATCATGATTTCACCGGATGCCAAACAATGAACTGTGTGGGGCGCGGATAGGCCGGTCTTTTTCTTTACTTCGTCTCCCTCGATGACTTTGACGATTTTCGGATCACGTTCATCTGCCGTATCAATGATATGCAAGCGACTCGATCGCAATCCCGGCAGAATCATGAACTGCCGGCCTCGCGATTGATCGCCGTGACAACTACTGCAAGCATTCCAGCCAAAATGATGAAGTTCATCACCAACATTGGGCATCTCTAAACGATGGATGATCTTCCCATACGTCGCCGAACTTGGATCTAAATCAATCGTCGCTAAATAATCGGGCTTATCGATTCCCGTGCCAACGTAAATGCCAGGAACATAAGCCACCGTTTCTGGATCTGATTTAATCGCGTCGGCAACTGTCGCATACGAACGACTGCAACATGGGTGCATCACATCCGGGTCTTGAGGATCCTGTCGCAGGCCGTTTTTTCCCATCGCAAGTTTTGTCGAAGCCAATGCTCCTACCGCCAGGGTGGCCGCGCTTCCCTGCACGAAGGCGCGGCGGGTTGTTGGGTTGGGCTTAGTCATGGCAATCTCCTGTTAAATTTGTAACGGCCAAAAATTCATAGCTGCCTGAGTTGCCTGATGCGGGGAACTGTTAAATCGAAAAATTGGGGCTTTGATTTTCGAAACCGGGTTGGTCTCGGCAGACTTCAACAGCGCCGCTGACTTCCGGTGAGGCTGTTTTTTATTTCTGCCGAAACCGACCGGGAAATTGAAATCCGCTGCAAACAAACTCCGGCACTGAAAAACTCAAGGTTGCAAATAAATCAAAGCACACGACATCAGGCGATCTATTTCGTCAGCATAAAAAGCCCAAAGTCATACCTTGATTTGCCGAACCACGAATTTATTGTAACGGATATTCATTCCCTTTTTTAGTTGATTGCAGCAGAAAACGTATTGAGCCATCACAGATCTTGGCTGCGATGCGCGTTCGAACCTGCTAGAATCGACGCACTTACTCTTTTTTGAACTTTTCGGAGTCTACTTATGGTTTTCCAGTTTTCTAACAGGCATATTCAGATAAACAAATACTTAGCCTGCCTTGTTGTTTGGAGTTTTTGCGGTCTATCCTGCTTTACTGGCGTGGCTCGGGCCCAAGAAACCGACCCAACTGGCACTGTCACAAGTCCGGATCTTTACGCAGAATTTACGCCACCTGCTACCGTCGCCAATGGAAAAACAATTGTGTTTTTAGCCGGGGACGAGGAGTATCGATCTGAAGAAGCGTTCCCCATGCTGGCCCGCCTTCTAGCAGAACGCCACGGTTTTCATTGTTTTGTGCTTTTCCCTATCAATCCGGAAACAGGGGAAATCGACCCCAATAACCAAAATAATATTCCCGGCATGCACTTCCTCGACAGGGCGGATTTAATCGTGATGGGGTGGCGATTCCGAATGTTGCCTGACGAGGACATGCAACATTTCGCTAAATACTTTGAGAGCGGCAAGCCCATATTGGGTCTGCGGACATCCACGCATGCCTTTCGCTACCCCGGCGATAGCCGTAGTCCGTATAAAAAATATAGTTTTGATAGCCGAGACTGGCAGGGTGGATTCGGCCAACAAATCTTGGGGGAAACCTGGGTCTCACATCATGGCGGTCATGGTTCGGAGAGCACGCGTGGGGTCGTGGTCGCGAAAAACGCGGAGCATCCCGTTTTGATTGGCGTTGAAGATGTTTGGGGGCCTACCGACGTATACGGTATCCGATCTCTTCCCGAAGATTGTGTCGTTCTGATGGACGGTCAAATTATCGCCGGAATGCAGCCGGATGATCAACCCGTCGATGACAAACGAAACAATCCGATGATGCCCTTGGTTTGGGTTCGCGAGCTAAAACATAAAAATGCTGCAGGAATTCAACGAATCTTTACGACAACGATGGGTTCATCCACTGATTTTTCCAGCGCTGGTATGCGACGACTGTTGGTGAACGGGGCCTTTTGGGCCGTAGGTCTCGAAGCAAACATTAATGCACAATTGAACGTGGATATTGTCGGTGAATATGCACCAACACAGTTTGGTTTCAACCAATTTCAGAAAGGCAAAAAACCCGCCGATTACCAAGGCCCGCAAACCGGTGGCGATGCCAACAATCGGGACCTTCGCGCAGCCATGATCGACGGCAACGGCCCCGATTGGCGTGCGCTGGGTGCAGCCGATTTTGTGAATGTCAATTGCTACGATGATACTTGGCAATGGCAGGGCGATTTGTTGTCTTGCACAGGAGATCCGGTGGGCGTCTATCGCTCCGCAGAACCCTACACAAATTTTGAATTGGTCGTGGAGTGGAGGCATTTACGCGAAGCCGGAAATTCGGGTGTCTTCGTTTGGAGCCCCAAAGCCTCATTGGATGCCCTCAAACCGGGACAGCTGCCCGAAGGTATCGAGTGCCAAGTCTTGGATCATGGTTATACCCAACAATACGAATCGCAATCAGGTAAAAAAGCCGATTGGTTCACAACTCAAGGCGATGTATTTCCAGTGGGTTCGTCGAAAATGAAACCCTTTCCGCCTTTGTCCCCCGACGGCGTTCGCAGCTTTCCATCGGCCAATCACACGCTGGGCGTCGGCGAATGGAACCACTACTATATTCGCGCGATCAACGGCGAAGTCCGTCTGTGGGTAAATGGATATGAGATTTCAGGCGGCAATGAGTGCGATCCGGCAACCGGATATATTGCGTTAGAAGCAGAAGGCTCGCCTATCGAATTCCGCAACATCCGTTTACGCGTCCTCAAATAATTAGCGGTCCACCACCCGCAAAAAACCAATCGAGCAAAATCGTCGTTGCAGACTAACGTATATTTTCGATGAGTGTTTGGCCGGTGGGTACGCCGATCGCGGGCAAATCGTTTGCCTTGATCGGCAGCACAGCATAAAAAAGACCACCTTCTGTGTTTAGAAGGTGGTCTTTTTTTATAAGGGGTCACGAACCCGGTTCCCTGCCATGCTGAGGATTGAAATTAAGAGCCGACTTCCGCGGGAACTTTTTCGTAATTTTCCATTGGTGGACACGAACAGACAAGGTTGCGGTCACCGTAAACATTGTCCACACGCCCGACCGGAGGCCAATACTTCACAGTGTAACTCGTATCGGGATCGGGACAAACGGCCACTCGGCGTGAATAGGGCCGATCCGTCTCTTCGCCCACAACAGAATCCAAAGTATGCGGGGCGTTTCTCAATGGACTTTTTTCGACCTGCCATTCGCCCGATTTGACTTTCTCAAATTCCGCATGAATTAACTTCATCGCGCGACAAAAGCGATCGAGTTCATACAAGGATTCGCTTTCCGTGGGTTCAATCATCAGCGTACCTCCCACGGGAAAAGACATTGTGGGAGCATGAAAACCGAAGTCAATCAATCGCTTGGCGATATCATCGACGGTCACATGAGCCTCTTTGTCCATCGGACGAGTGTCAACAATACATTCGTGAGCAATCAAACCACGGTTTCCCGTATAGAGTATGGGGAAATAGTCCTTGAGTTGATGGGCGACGTAATTGGCGTTCAGAATCGCGACTTGCGTTGCTCGCCGCAGTCCCCAGGGGCCCATCATGCGGATGTACATCCAAGAAATCGGCAGAATGCTCGCGCTGCCAAAGGGCGCCGCGCTCACCATCGGGCCTTGGCGACTTCCATTGACACCATCTCGAGGCAAAAACGGAGCCAGATGGCTGCGGACACCTACGGGGCCGACACCGGGTCCGCCGCCGCCATGGGGAATGCAAAACGTTTTGTGCAGATTCAAGTGGGAAACATCCCCACCAAATTTGCCAGGTTTCGCCACACCTACCAGCGCGTTCAAATTGGCGCCGTCAATATAAACCTGGCCTCCTGCGGCATGAACCTTCTCGCACACGGCCGTCACGCCTTCTTCGAACACGCCATGAGTTGAGGGATAAGTGATCATGATTGCGGCGACCTTGCCGGCATTCGCCGCGATCTTCGCATCCAAATCGGTTAAATCGACATTCCCATGATCGTCACACTTAACAACCACAACTTCCATGTTGGCCATCTGTGCACTCGCAGGGTTTGTACCATGCGCGCTGCTGGGGATCAAACAGACATTGCGATCATGATCGCCACGCGATTCATGATAAGCCCTAATCGCTAACAGACCAGCATATTCCCCTTGGGAACCCGCATTGGGCTGCAAGGAAATTGAATCGTATCCTGTGATGGCACAGAGCATCGACTCCAATTGATCGATCATTTCTCGATACCCTACCCATTGGTCGGCGGGGGCAAAGGGATGAATCGAATTGAATTCCGGCCATGTGATGGGTGTGAGTTCCGCAGCCGCATTCAGCTTCATGGTACACGAACCCAATGGGATCATAGCGCGATCGAGTGCTATATCCATCTCGGACAAGCGGCGGAGATATCGCATCATTTCGGTTTCACTGCGATATTTGTGAAATACTTCTTGAGTCAAAACCACGTCATCGCGTAACCAATCCGCCGGCAACAATGATTCATGAGCGCTGGAAACATCGTCTCCACCAAACAACGCCACGAGCTGGGCGATTTCTGCTTCGACAACCGTTTCATCCAAGGCGATGGTCAGTTCGGTGTCGCTGAAGCGGCGAATATTGAAACCCCGCTCTACCGCCAGTCGCATCAACTCATCAGCCTTGGTTCCCACATCTACGGTCAATGTATCGAAAAAGCGATCGCCCCGAACGCGGTGTCCCAATTTTTGAAGAGAATTGAAAAGTTGGGTCGTCAATCCATGCACGCGGGTCGCGATGCCGCGAAGCCCCTCGGGACCATGATAGCAAGCGTACAGCGTCGAAATGATTGCCAACAATGCTTGGGCTGTGCAAATATTGGAAGTCGCCTTTTCGCGACGGATATGTTGTTCGCGAGTCTGTAAACTGAGGCGATAGGCAGGGTTGCCATGGGAATCGACCGATTGGCCAACCAAACGGCCTGGCATCGTTCGTTTGAAAGCGTCTTTGGTCGCCATAAACGCCGCATGAGGGCCGCCAAATCCCAGAGGGACACCAAACCGTTGTGAGTTCCCGATCGCAATGTCGGCTCCGAGTTCGCCGGGCGACCGGAGAACCATCAATGCCAAGAGGTCGGTCGCCATGATCACCATAGCCTTGTTCGCATGAGCTTCTGCGATCAAGTCTTTGTAACAAACAATGGTGCCATCCGTCGCCGGATATTGCACAATCACGCCGAAAACACCGTTCCAGTCGGAAACGGGTGCTCGCTCGTCAAACTTTTCGACCACGATCCCCAACGGTTCCGCCCGCGATTCGATGACTTCAACGGTTTGCGGGTGGCAGAGGGTGGATACCAGAAAACGATTGCCGGCTCCCTTGATGGTCCGTTGACACAAGGTCATCGCTTCGGCCGCGGCCGTGGCCTCATCCAACAGGGACGCATTCGCTATCTCCAGACCCGTTAACTCGGTGATCATCGTTTGGAAGTAAAACAGCACTTCCAAACGGCCTTGGGAGATTTCGGGTTGATAAGGCGTGTAAGCGGTGTACCAAGCAGGATTTTCGAGCACATTCCGCTGAATCACTTTGGGTGTGTGCGTCCCGTAATAGCCCTGCCCAATCAAAGAACGAAGAATTTTGTTTTTGGAAGCGAGCGTCTGAAGTTCCGCCAATGCCGCCTCTTCCGTAATTCCAAACGCCAAATCCATTTGGCTGTCATCGGCAATTTGTTTTGGTACCACAGTCCGAGTCAACTCATCGAGCGAATCATAGCCTAATGTTTTCAACATGGCCTGGATTTCGTGATCGCGAGGTCCAATATGACGTGAAACAAATGGAGACAACAGTTGAGACATGACTTTAAGACTCCGAGTTTGAGGGCACAATAAAAGAATGGAACAAAGTTGAGGCCA